>NZ_JACBIU010000015.1:0-96939 GCF_013839555.1 Nocardia sp. GTS18
GGGCCGCTGCGCCGCTTCGCGGCGGACCCTCCTCGAGGTCGGGTCGTGCGGGGCTGGGAGTGCGGTCATGGCGGACTTGAGTGGTGCCGTGTGGCTGGGTGTGCGGTAGGTGGCGGACTCGGGTGGTGCCGCTTTGGCTGGGAGTGCGGCAGGCGGCGGACTCGGGTGGTGCCGCTTTGGCTGGGAGTGCGGTAGGTGGCGGACTCGGGTGATGCCGTGTGGCTGGGAGTGCGGTAGGCGGCGGACTCGGGTGATGCCGCTTTGGCTGGGAGACCGGCAGGCGGCGGACTCGGGTGGTGCTTTGTGGGCTGGGAGACCGGTGGGTGGCGGACTCGGGTGGTGCCTTGTGGGCTGGGAGACCGGTGGGTGGCGGACTCGGGTGGTGCCTTGTGGGCTGGGAGACCGGCAGGCGGCGGAAGCGAGTGGTGCCGGGGGCTGAGGAGCCTGGTAGGTGGCGCACCGGGGGCGGGTTTGGGCTGTTGTTGGGAGCGGACCCGGTGGTGAGGGTGGCTTCGTGTCGGTTGCTCAGGGAGGACCGGTGGGTGGACCGGTCGGTCGCATCACGAACCAAGCAACGGTTAGGGTGCGTAAGGATCGGGGACCGGCCGTGCGGTGTGGTCGGGGTCTGACGCGTGTCGATCGGCAATGGTGCTGGTCGTGGAGAGGAACGGCTATGAGTGAGTCCGTGGTGCGGGCGCGGGATGCGTCGACGGTGATGCTGGTGCGCGACGGAGCGCGGGGCATCGAGGTTTTCCTGCAGCAGCGGGTGAGCGGGATGGCGTTCGCGGCGGGGGTCACCGTGTTCCCGGGCGGTGGGGTGGATCCGGCCGACGGCACCGCCGACATCGCCTGGACCGGACCTGAACCCGCCTGGTGGGCGCAGCGTTTCGGCACCAACGAGCAGTCCGCGCAGGCCTTGGTCGCCGCCGCCGTGCGCGAGACGTTCGAGGAGTGCGGTGTGCTCCTCGCCGGTCCGACCGCCGACACCGTGGTCGGCGATTCGACCGTCTACCGGGAGGCACGCGGGAAGCTGGAACGTCGCGAGATCTCCCTCGCGGGATTCCTGGAAGCCGAGGGGCTGGTGCTGCGCGCCGATCTGCTGCGGCCGTGGTCGAACTGGATCACGCCCGAGGCCGAACCGCGCCGCTACGACACCCGGTTCTTCGTGGCGGTGCTGCCGGAGGGGCAGATCGCCGACGGTGCGACCTCCGAAGCTGCGCACGTGCGCTGGCAGACCCCGGTCGAGGCGCTCGAGAGCTGGCGTGCGGGCGAGCACGTGCTGATGCCGCCCACCTGGTCGCAACTCGACGCCCTGTGCGAGTTCGCCGACACCACCGCCGTGCTGGCGGCCGACCGGGCCATCACCCCGATCATGCCCAGGTACGCCCCGGGCGCCGACGGTCGCCCGCTGTCGGACTTCCCCGACAACGAACGGTATTTCGACCAGCTCCCGGACGTGGACGCCCTGCGCGGCCGGTAGGTTTGGCGACATGGCCGAATTCGTCACCCTGGAGCTGCCCGCCGAGCCCTCCGCTCGCGGCGTCGCGCTGCTGCGCATCGATCGTCCGCCGCTGAACCTCGTCGACGCCCAGCTGGCCCGCGAGGTCGCGGCGGCCGCGCGGACGGTCGCCGACCATCCGGGGGTGGCCGCCCTGATCGTCTACGGCGACGAGCGGGTGTTCAGCGCGGGCGACGAGATGCGTGAACTCGCCGAGCTCGACTCCGGCCAGGCCGCCGCCATGGCCGCCGACCTGCAGGCCGCCCTCGGCTGCCTTACCCGCGTGCCACAGCCGACCGTGGCCGCCATTGCCGGTTACTGCCTCGGTGCGGGCCTCGAGCTGGCGCTCGGCGCCGACCACCGCATCGTCGGCGACAACGTGAAGCTCGGCTTCCCTCAGATCAAGGCGGGCCTGATCCCGCTGTCCGGCATCCGCAGGCTCTCGCTGCTGATCGGCCAGAGCCGCGCCAAGGACCTCGTCTACACCGGCCGTTTCGTCGACGCCGAGGAAGCCGCGACACTCGGCCTGGTCGACGAAGTGGTCCCCCCGGACGACGTTCTCACCGCCGCCCGCCGCTGGGCCGACCAGTTCGTCACCGCCGCCCCTCGCGCCCTCGCCGCCGCCAAAGCCGTCTTCGAAGCGGGCCCGCACGCCCACTCCACGGCCGTCACCGAGTGGTCGGCCCTCTTCGACACCGACGACACCCGAACCGGCACCCGATCCTTCGCCGCCGACGGCCCGAACAGCGCCGTTTTCACCGGACGCTGACTCTGGACCGGTCAGTCGACCAGCAGGAATGGCGCGAAACAAGACCGGCGATTGCGTGCTGAGGGTCTCCTATTACTCTTGCGTGTTATGACGGTTCACCCCGATGATCCGGCGCCGAACCCGCACGCCACCGAGGCCGAGGTCGAAGCAGCGCTGAAGGACACCAAGCTCGCCCAGGTTCTGTACCACGACTGGGAAGCCGAGACCTACGACGACAAGTGGTCGATCTCCTACGACGAGCGCTGTATCGACTATGCCCGCGGCCGGTTCGACCTGGCGGTCGGCCCAGCCCCGCTGCCGTACGAGCGGGCGCTCGAACTCGGTTGTGGCACGGGGTTCTTCCTGCTCAACCTGATGCAGGGTGGGGTGGCCAAGACCGGTTCGGTCACCGACCTCTCGCCGGGCATGGTGAAGGTGGCGCTGCGCAACGCCGAGCACCTCGGCCTGGACGTGGACGGCCGCGTCGCCGACGCCGAGACCATCCCCTACGAGGACGACACCTTCGACCTGGTGTGCGGGCACGCGGTGCTGCACCACATCCCGGATGTGGAGCTGGCGCTGAAGGAATGCCTGCGCGTGCTCAAGCCGGGCGGGCGCTTCGTGTTCGCCGGTGAACCGACCACCGTCGGCAACTTCTACGCCCGCAAGCTCGGCCAGGTGACCTGGAAGGTGACCACCGAGATCACCAAGCTGCCGTTCCTGTCCGGGTGGCGTCGCCCGCAGACCGAGCTGGACGAGTCGTCGCGCGCCGCCGCGCTCGAGGCCGTCGTCGACCTGCACACCTTCGACCCCAGCGACCTGGAGAAGATGGCGAAGTCGGCCGGTGCCGTCGACGTGAAGGCCACCACCGAGGAATTCGCCGCCGCCCTGTGGGGCTGGCCCGTGCGTACCTTCGAGGCGGCCGTCCCCGACGAGAAGCTGACCGTCGGGTACCGCATGGCCCAGTACCGTGCCTGGCTCGGCCTGAGCTGGCTCGACGAGAACGTGCTGCGCAAGGTGGTTCCGCGCGAGTTCTTCTACAACGCGATGATCACCGGCGTGAAGCCGGGCGCGGCGCAGAAGTAGGTGGGATACCGCTTCGGCCGCGACGATGTCGCCTTCCTCGGCAGCGCGGCGGGACGTGCCGCGCTCGCCGAGGTCGACCGGCTGGAGCTGACGGCGGCGACGCACCTGCGCGATATCGAGCAGGTGCGTCGCTCGTTTCCCGAGCACGGTGCGGCCTTGATCGAGACCGTGCGGTTGCGGCGCAAGGCTCTCACGAAGCTGCCCGCGGCGGGGGAGTGGCTGTTCACCGACGACGCGCTGCAACAAGCCACCCCCGCACTCGTCGCCCGGCATCGGGCCGCGCGGTTGGCCGGTCGTGCCGTGCACGACGTGACGTGCTCGATCGGTGCCGAGCTGGCCGAACTCGCGGCGGTGTGCCCGGCGGTTGTCGGGAGCGATCTCGATGACGTGCGACTGGCGATGGCCGCCCACAATCTCGGTGTCGCGCCGCTGTCGGCCGGGTTCTCCGGCGCGATCACGCCGTCGTGTTCGGGAGCTGCAGCCGGAACGGGTTCCGGTGTGGGAGACGGGCGACAGGCTGTCGGCGGCACTGCGGTGGCCTCTGCGACCCGAAACATCTTGCTGGCCAAGGCTGATGCGCTGACCCCCACCACCCGCGACTCCGTGATCATCGCCGACCCGGCCCGCCGCGCCGACGGCCGCCGAACCTACGACCCCGCTAAACTCCAACCCCCGCTGCCCGACCTGCTCGCCGCCTACGCGGGCCGCGACATCGCCGTGAAGTCGGCGCCCGGTCTGGACTTCGACCGGCTCGGCTGGGACGGCGAGGTCGAGATCGTGTCCCTCGACGGTGCCGTCCGTGAAGCCTGCCTCTGGTCACCCGGCCTCACCGCCCCCGGCATCACCCGCCGCGCCACTGTCCTCGATTCTCGTGGTGGCGCAACAACTCTCACCGACACCGACCCCGACGAAATCCCCGAACGCGCACCCGGCGAGTGGGTCATCGACCCCGACGGCGCCGTCGTCCGCGCGGGCCTCGTCCGCCACTACGCCGCGAAACACGGTCTCTGGCAACTGGATCCGCAGATCGCCTACCTGACCGGTGACACGGTACCCACCGGAATGCGCGGCTTCCGCATCGAAGACCGCTTCGACCTACGCGAGAAGACGCTCCGTCAGGAACTGGCCCGCCGCGACTGCGGTGCCCTCGAGATCCTGGTCCGAGGCGTCGACATCGACCCGGATGCCTTGCGTAAGAAGCTCAAACTGCGCGGCAACCGGCCCTTCACCTTGGTCGTCACGCGAATAGGCCGCAACGCAACAGTTTTCCTCTGCACCGCGCAGGCCGCTCAGGTTTCCTGACGCCCGAGTTCAGGCTTCCATCTTCTTCACCACGCGCTGCACGGTGAGCCAGGTGCGGGTGGTGATGTCCTTGCCGTAGGTCTTCTCCAGCCGGGCCATGAAATCTGGTGTCTTGCCGGTGCTGTTGTCTATCACGGTGAGGAACGCGCGTGCGGCGGGGTCGTAGCCGATGACGCGGGTGAGCGGGTCGTCGGCGAAGGCTGACGTATCGGCTTCCCGCATGGTGTGTTTGAAGAAGGTGACGGTGAGATAGGAACCGCGTTCGTGGGTGAGGCCCTCGAACGGGTCGCGATCGAGCAGCGCACGCAGTTCGGGGTGGCTGCGCACGATGGTGCCGCCGGGGATGCCGAGTTCGGTCGCGAGCGCCTGCTGGATGCGGTCCTCGAGATCGTCGCGGGCGTCGTCGGTGCGGAACACCACGTTGCCGCTGCTCAGCACCGTCGCGACGCCCTCGAAACCGAGCCCTTCGAACACCCCGCGCAGCTTCTCGTTGCGCATGTTTGGATTGGTCGGCATGATCCCGCGCAGCAGCGCCGCATAACTGTCCACGTCGCGACGGTACCGACCGCCACCGACAGGAACGGGCCTGTCGGCGGAGTGTCGTTCAGGCTTGTGCGCCCGCGTTCTTCTTCCGTTCGATATCGGCCAGCGCCGCCAGGTAGGCCTCTCGTTCGGCGGCGCCGGCGTCCCAGGCCACCTTGCGGTTCTTCACGACCTTGGCGGGCGCCCCGACGGCGATGCTGTAGTCCGGAACGTCGCCGCGCACCACCGCGTGCGCGCCGAGCACGCAGCCGCGGCCCACCCGGGTGTCGCGCAGCACGGTCACCTTCGCGGCGATCCAGGTGTCGGGGCCGATCCGCACGGGGCTCTTCACGATGCCCTGGTCCTTGATGGGCAGGGTGATGTCGTCCATCTTGTGGTCGAAGTCGCAGATGTAGCACCAGTCGGCGACCAGCGTCGACTCACCGATCTCGATGTCGAGGTAGGTGTTGACCACGTTGTCCTTGCCGAACACCACCTTGTCGCCGATCCGCAGCGAACCCTCGTGGCAGCGGATGGCGTTGCCGTCGCCGATATGCACCCAGCGCCCGATTTCCATGCGCGCCAATTCAGGGGTGGCGTGGATTTCCACATTCCGCCCGAGAAATACCATTCCGCGCAGCACGATGTGCGGATTGGTGAGCCGGAATTTGAGCAGGCGGTAATAACGCACCAGGTACCAGGGGGTGTAGGCGCGATTGGCGAGCACCCAGCGCAACGAATCCCTGGTCAGAAAACGCGCCTGCTGCGGATCGCGGCGGCGTGATCCACGCCAGCGCGCGCTCAGCGGTGCGCCCCACATGCTCGTCACGAACTACTCTCCCTCTTCCGACCTCGACGGCGTCCACCGGGTGAGCCCCGGGGATTCGGTCATCGGGTACACAGAGTACTTTCGCAGGGCACACTTACCGTGCCATACCCCGATCCTCGGCCCGATTACCCAGGAGATCAGCAGGTGCGAACTCGGACTCGCGTCGCCGCCTCGCTCGCTGCCGCCGGTGTGGTGGCGCTGGCCGGTTGCGGCACCGATGTGGACGACATCACCGTCGGCTCCGGAAAGGGTTGGCCCGCAGCCCATCACGACGGCCGCAACAGCGCCGCGAGCCCGGTGAGCGGTGCGTCGGCGATGACGTTGAGCTGGTCGCGGCCGGTGGGTGGGCCGATCGCCCAGCCCGTGACGATCGGCGGCGAGGGTCAGTTGTTCGTCACCACCAGCACCGGCAACTGCGCGGTGTTCTCATATCAGATGCAGACAGGGCGCAAACGCTTCTGCAACCCACTCGGCCCGTCGACGATCGAGGCGCCCACCGTGGTCGACGGCATCAACAACGTCTACGTCGGCGACGACGGCGCGGTGAATTCGTTCAACTACCTGGGTCAGCCGCGCTGGCGCACCCCCGTGGCCGGGGTGCCGGTGGCGATCCAGTTCACCGGTGACGGCCGCGTGCTCACGGTGACCCAGTCCGGCCAGGTCGACGTGCTCAGCCGCCAGACCGGCGAACGCGAGGTGCCCACCCTGCAGCTGCTCGGCGAACCCGACTTCCTGAAGTACCCCGGCCTGACCCGCCCAGCCTCCGGCGACGGCCTCGACGACTGCCAGATCGGCGGCCCGCGCTGCGCGGTCGCCAACACCACCGCCGTCGACCCCGAGACCGGCCGCTTCTTCGTCACCGTCTGGGAACCGGGCAAGCCGATGGCCTCGCTGCGGGCGATGTCCTACGCCGACGGCACCGTCACGCAGCTGTGGAGCGCCGACATGCTCACCGAGGGCAGCGCGACCAGCCCGGCCCTGTCGGCCGACGGCGCCACCGTGTACGTCGGCGACAACAGCGGCCGTTTGATCGCGGTGAACACCGAGGACGGCAGCACCCGCTGGACCCACGCGCTCGGCTGGACCCCGCGCGGCCGCATCGCCCTGGTCGACGACCTGATCCTCCCGTCCGGCGACGACGGCTACCTGGCCGCCATCCGCGATCACGGCGACCGCGCCGACCGCGCCTGGGAACGCAAGGACCTGGCCCAGCGCGGCACCCCGGCCCTGACCTCGGGCGAGATCGGCTACACGGTCGCCGCCATCGGCGCGGGCCTGAACCTCATCACCTTCGACACCGCCACCGGCACCACGATCGACTCCGATCCGCTGCCGAACGCCACCGGGACCACCACCGGCACGTCGATCGGACCCGAGGGCCAGGTCGTCGTCGCCACCCGTCTCGGCGAGATCTTCACCTTCACCCCGGACGCGTAGCTCAGTACGGGTTCGCCTGCGCGGCGAAGCGGGGGTTCAGCTCGCCCGCGAGAGCGCGGGGGAACGAGACGCGCGCGGGGTCGCCGTCGGCGGTGTAGCGCTGGCCGGGGTTGGCGGCGAGGTGATCGAGCCAATGGGCCGAATCGAAGGGCACCGCACCGCGGCCGGACCGGATGCGTGGCACACCGGCCGGATCGAGCCCGGCGTAGGGCGCCGGGGCCGGATTCGAGCCGACGAGCATCACGGCGTCGAAGGTGTAGGTGGTGCCGTCCCAGCTGCCCGCTGTGGTCAGGGATCGGCGGTCGGGGTGGATGCCGAGGGGTAGTGCCATCGTCCGCACGGTGGTGCCGGGCGCGGCGGCCGTCACCGCGCGCACGTTCTCGGCGAACTCGCGTTGCACGCTGTTGTCGTCCAGCGTCGACAGATTGGGGTGCGTGGCCGTGTGGGCGCCGATCTCGTGGCCGTTGGCCGCCAGCCAGGGCAGGGCGCGCGGATCGCCCTGGAACGGTTCGTTGTTCACGTAGAAGGTGGCGACCGGCCGGAAATCCGGGTAGCGGGCGCCGAATTCGGCGAGGATGCCCGCCGCGCTGTCCGGGGTCACGGCACCGGAGTCGGTGAAGGCGAGCTGACTGGTGGTCGAGTCGTCGAAGGTGAGGATCACCGGGTGGGTGCCCGCGGGGAGGTCGAGGCGGCCGGACACGTAGTCGGCGGCGGTCACCGGGCGGTAGCCCTCGCGGTAGAGGCGCTCGAGTTCGTCGCGGAATTCGGCTGGGGTCTGGTCGTATTCGCCCGCCGGGTTCGCCGAGATCTGGTGATACATCAACACCGGCACGAGACCGAGCTCGTTGGCGCCGACTTCGGCCGGGTCAGGCGGTGCCGCCGTGGTGCTGTGGGCGGCGGGTGGATCGACCGAGGCCGCCTCGGTGCTCGTGTCCGTACACGCCGCGAGTGCGGCGGTCAGCGCGAGGATCGGCAGAAGTCGCGAAAGAGCAGGAGAACCACCTGTCATCAATGCGATATTACGCGGCGGCCTCGGTTTACAGTTGATCTACCGATACCCGCCACATCCGTGTCGGAACCGCGAAATAGTTGGCGTGTCAACAGTATTGGAAGGCGGTGTTGGCGTTGGGGTTCTCATTCCGTTCGGCCGTCCGGTGGCGGTGGACGAGCACCGTCGTCGGAGTCGGTCTCGCGATTGTCGTCGTCGCTCTCGTGGCCGGATTCGCCTTGAGTAGATCGGCCGTGGTGCCGCTCGCCGACACCACACCACCGACCCTGACCGTGAACCCCGCCGAACCGGTGAAGTCCTACCGGTCACCGGTGGTGGTGCGCGGCACCGCCGTCGACGCCGTGCGGGTATCCATCGGCGCGGAATCGGTGACACCCGCCGAAGACGGTTCCTTCGAGTTCGCGGTGCCGTGGGCGCCCGCCTTCGAAGTGGTCGCGGCCGACGACGAGGGCAACGCGGCCAGCAGCACCGTCGTCACCGCGCGGACCCTGCCGAGGATGCGGGCGGTGCACGTCACCGCGCACGCCTGGTCGCACGACGGGCTGCGTGAATCGGTCCTCGACCTGGCACGCCAGGGACGCATCGATACCGTGCAGCTCGACATCAAGGACGAGGACGGAGTCGTGGGCTACGACTCGCAGGTGCCGCTCGCCCGTGAGTCCGGCGCCGCCACGACGATCTACGACGCGCCCGCCGCGCTTCGGCAGTTGCACGACATGGGTGTGCAGGTGGTCGGGCGCATCGTCGCGTTCCGTGACCCGACTCTCGCGTCGTGGGCGTGGCACAGCGGACGCCACGACTGGGTGGTCCAGAACCCCTCCGGCCAGCCGTATTCCAGCCATTACGGGCCGATCGCCTTCACCAATTTCGCCCATCCCGACGTGCGCCGCTACAACATCGATCTGGCCGTGGAAGGCGCGCGGCTCGGGTTCGACGGCATCATGTACGACTACGTGCGCCGCCCCGACGGCAGCCTCACGAGCATGACTTTCACCGGTCTCACCGACACGCCGTCGGTGGCGATCGCGGCCTTCCTCGCCGAGAGCAGGCACCCGGTGAACAGCGCGGGTGCCCACCAGAGCGCCGCCGTCTACGGCATCGCCTCCACCCGCCCCGACCAGATCGCCCAGGACATCCCCCTCATCGCCCGCCACGTCGACTTCGTCGCCCCCATGATCTACCCCTCCCACTGGAACCCCGGCGAATACGGCGTCGCCAATCCCAACGCCCAGCCCTACGACATCGTCTACCGCTCCCTCCAGGACTTCATCACCCAGACCAAGGGCACCAACGCAGGCGTGATCCCGTGGCTCCAGGACTTCTCCCTCGGCGTCACCTACAACGACGCCGAGGTCCAGGCCCAAATCGATGCCACCCGAGCCGCAGGCATAGACGGCTTCTTCCTCTGGAACGCCGCGACCCGCTACCACGGGGGTGGAATACACCCGGCGTGACAGCGGGTTCGACGACGTCGGGTCAAGCCTCGGACTGGCCGATATCGGCTTGCCGTGGCGCGGCGGGAACCCATTCGCGCAGCGGCTGAACCACCGTGCCGTAGAAGGTGTCCGTCGCGGAGGTGACGCTCGAGATGAAGCTCGCCGCGGTTCCGGCGCGTCGGTTGCCCATCGGGAAGCTCTGTTCGAGTGTGAACGACACGATCGAGCCGGTTCGTCCCTCGGTGAGCGACTTCGGGTTCGCCCGCACGACGTCGAGCAGTTCGCAGCTCTCGGTGCCGCGTTCGGAGAACACGGCCTCCACCTGCACCCGGCCCGGTGCCTCGGCGAGCTGCTTGATCAACCAGGACACCCGGCGCGCCGAGGTGCCTTCGTCGGGGGCGGCCATCGCGATGCGGCAGCGCACCTTGTTGGTGCGCACGTCGGCAACCACCGTGAGATCGCCGACGGTGTCGGGGATGCGCAGCACCGCCTCGAAGCAGCCGTCGGCGGCCAACCGTTCGGCGACGGCCGCGGCCCGAGCGAGCGGATCGGTGTGGAACTTGCGCGGCAGAATGTGTTTGACCTCGACCCCGAGTTCGGCGGTGAGCCGCAGCGCGAGATGCCTGCACAGCGAGACCCAGGTATCGGCGACGGTCAGCGCCTTCTGATCGCCCGCGCGCAATGTGCCCGCCATGACCGCGTCCCGCACGACGACCCAGTGCCTGCCCATGTCGACGAATTCCGCCGCACCGGAACGGGGATGGTCGAGGTAACGCAGGAACTCGCCGAGGATCCAGGTCTGCAGCGGGTCGTCGATACTGCCGTGCGAGAGCAACATGCGTGCCTCGTGCGCCACCTCCGCCCACGACAGGTGCCGCAGGGCCACCTTCGTCAGTTTGCGGCGGTCGACCTGGACCGGCAGTTCGCCCGGACCGGCGGGGATGTCGTTGGACAGGCTGACCACGACGTCGTACTTGCGGCGCCGTGCGACATCGAGATAGCTCTCGAGCTGCTCTTTCCTGAGCTTGCCGTTCCCGGTCTTCACCTCGAGCAGCCCGGTCCACTGCTTGCTGCCCCGGCTCACCCGCAGCACGGCATCAGGCACCACCGTCGAATCGCCTGCCTCGTACTGCACCTCGATATAGCCCTCGAAGGCACCGACCGGCGCTCCCATCCTCGCGCAGACTGCCCGGGCGAAGGGTCGCACGGCCTGCATCGTCGCGACGAGCGCCGAGGTGGTGCGTCGTTCCTGTTCCTCGCCTGCGCCGATACCGAAGACGGAGAACAGCCGGGCGGGTTGCCAGGCGTCGGATTCGGCCTGGCGGAACTCGATGGGCTTCGACTTGCGCACCGGTCGCTTGGCAGTGCGGACACCGCGTGCGGGCGCGGCGGTGGGCGCGGGCTCGGTGACAGTGGTCGCGGGCAGGTCGTGAACCGGTTCTGCCGCTGGTTCGCCGTCGTCGATCGACACCCCGAAATCCGTTGCCAGACCGGCAAGTCCGGATTCCCAGCCTTGCCCGACCGCGCGCACCTTCCAGACGCCTTCCCGGCGGTAGATCTCGCCGAAGACGAAGGCCGACTCGGTGTCGGCATCAGCGGTCACGTATTCGGCGAGGGAGCGGCCCGCCGCATCGATCACGTGCAGGGCGAGTTTGCCGAGTGCTCCGAAGGTGCCGGTGCCGACACTGCCCGCCAGCGCGACGGTGTGGATGCCTGCGGGAAGTGCGGAGAGATCGATCGAAATCCTGGCCTGCCGACCTTCGTCCGTCACGCTCGTTCCGAGGAATCCGACCGACCCGTCGGGCGATTCGGGCTGGTTGTAGAAGACGAAATCGGCGTCGGAGGCGACGCGGCGGTCGGCGCCGAGTAAGAGCGCCGAGGCATCGAGCTCGACAGTCGGCTCGGGCCAGCCGATGACGATGTCGACGCGTTCGACATCCGTCGGCAATGCGATGTTCTGGCCCTTGGACAACAGCGGAGACGACACAGCAGCTCACCCTTCGAGGCTCGGCACGACGATCACCGCAAGGCGAATACGGCCGACCGGCCGCCGACCCCCTTGCCGCACACCGCGATTCAGCGGTGGCCGAAGGGTGTCGGCCGCGAACCCGGAACTGTTACACAGCTCACGTTTAGATTGTCAACGCATTGAATGCCGGTGGGCGTACCTGTGCGTCGAAGCGAGGTGCTACTTCGGATCCCGTTCCGGGAGAGGACGTTCGGGGATGGTGGGCCGGCCGAGAGGTGTGCGGACCCGGCGCTTGGCCGTGGTGTAGACCTGGGTGGTTTCGGCGGCAACCACGTCCCAGGCGAAGTCGGCGGTGAGGCGTTCGCGGGCGGTGTAGGCGCGGTCCTGGGCGGTGAGCGGGTCGTCGAGGACGGCGCGGGTGGCGTCGACCAGGCCGTCGATGTCGGCGGGGGCGAAGGAGGCGCCGGTGACGCCGTCGATCACCGCTTCGCCGAGTCCGCCTGCGGTGGAGGCGATCAGGGGCACGCCCGCGGCGGCCGCTTCCAGGGCGACGATGCCGAACGGTTCGTAGCGGCTGGGCAGGACGATCGCGTCGGCGCCGTGCAACCAGCCGAGCAGCTCGGTGTGGCCGAGATTGCCGACGAAGTTCACCGCGCGTGCCACCCGGTGCACTCTCGCACGTTCCCGCAGCCAATCGAACTGGGTGCCGACACCGGCGACAGTGAGCGTGGTGCCCGGGTGCGCGCGGCGGATGCGCGGCAGCGCGGCGATCGCGTCCTGCACACCTTTCTCGTACTCGAGCCTGCCCACATACAGCAGTCGGGGCGGTCCGGAGCGGGGTGCGCGCGGCCGGAACGTCCACGACGTGACGTCGATGCCGTTGCGGATCACCGTGATCGGGGGAAGTTCGGGTCCGTAGAGCCGCTCCACTTCGTCCTGCATGGACGTCGAACAGGTGATGAGCTGATCGGATTCGTTGGCGAGCCACCACTCCACGGAGTGCACCTGCCGGTTCACCCGCCCCGACACCCAGCCGCTGTGGCGCCCGGCCTCGGTGGCGTGAATGGTCGACACCAGCGGCACGTCGTAGAACTCGGCCAGCGCGATCGCCGGGTGGGCGACGAGCCAGTCGTGGGCGTGCACCACATCGGGTGTCCAGCCGTCACCGACGCCGGGTTTGCCGAGGGCGACGCCGGCGCGCACCATCGCGTGCCCCATGGCCAGCGTCCAGGCGAGCATGTCCTCGCCGAAGTCGAAGCACGGCGGGTCCTCGGCGACCGCGACGACGAGCACACCGTCGGCGATATAGGAGTGGGTCGGATGGGTGAGCGAATCGGTGCCGGTCGGCCTGCGCGCGAGCACGACCACTTCGTGCCCGGCCGCGGCCAGTTCGACGGCAAGGTGATGCACATGCCGACCGAGCCCACCGACCACGACCGGCGGGTACTCCCACGACACCATCAAAATCTTCATGACGATCCTTCGGCGACCGACGGGACGGCGGTCGGCAACCGCCGTGCGTCCAGACCTGGGAAGAGTCCGTCGGCCGCGCTCCATCCTGCCGCGAGACGGGTCGCTTTGGCGAACTGACCGGCACCGATCGCCTCGGCCAGTTCCCGCACTGCGTGTGCGTGTTCGTGGGCGCGGTCGCGCGCGTAGCCCGCGGCGGAGTCCTTGCTGACCATGAACGCCCAGTCGCTGGACACCGTGAGGATCGCTTCACGCAGCAATTGATCGGCCACCGGATCGCGCAGCGCACCGTCGCGGCGCAGCTTGTCGAGGGTGTCCAGGGTCAGCCGAACCACGTCGGCATTGAGCTCGACGAGGTCGGCCACCTGATCGCCCGCCCACACCCGCCAGTCCTTGCCGGAACCCCATGACGAGTCGTTGAGCTGCACGGGTTCACCGACGAACCCGTTCGCCCGGGCATCGGCGAGCGTGCCGACGGTGACCCCGGCTTCGGGCAGCGCGCGCAGCACCTGCTCGAGCCACTGCGGTCCCTCGTGCCACCAGTGGCCGAACAGTTCGGTGTCGAACGCGGCGACCACGAGCGCGGGCCTGCCGATCCGATCGGACTCCTCGATCAGCCGCGCGCGCACGGTCTCGACGAAGTCGGCGACATCGCGGGTGACGGCTTCGGCGGCGAGTTCGGGATCGTAAGGGGCCTTGTCAGGACCGGCCACCGTTTTGCCGGTGACCCGCGACGGCTTGAGTCCCGTCGCGTGGTCGTAGTGGTGGAAATCGCGATACGCGCTCTGCCCCGGATAACCCTGTTTGGGCGACCACACGCGGTAACTCACCTGCAGATCACGACCGAAGGCGACCACGTCGGCGTCGCGCACCGGCCTGCCGAGGCTGGTGTCGCCGCGCAGCGACGGGCCGTCGACCATGAAATGCGTCACACCGGCGGCGTCGTAACCGAGTTCCATGCCCGGCGTGTAACCGCACTCCGGGGCCCAGATCCCGGTGGGGGTGGTGCCCCAGCGCAACCGCGCGTCGGCCAGTCCCTCGGTGAGCTGGTACTGGCGCAGGCGCGGGTCGAGCAGCGGCTGGAAGGGGTGGGCGAGCGGACCGCCGAGCAGTTCGATGGCGTCGGCGTCGATCAGCGAACGCCAGACCGGCGCGCTGCCGTGGCGCCAGTCCTGCTCGAAATCGGCGAGAGCCGTTGCGGCGAGCCGATGTTCGTGCCTGCCGAGCGCCACATTGCCCGCCATGGATGCTTCGTCGGCACGCAACTGCCAGTTGCCGAGCCAGTGATGCATGCCCGCCAGGCAGTGCGGGTCGTCGAGCTGGGCGGCGAGCACCGGGGTGATCCCCAGGCTCAGCAGGTGTGAACGTCCTTCGGCGGCAAGGTTCTTCAGCACCCGGACCAGGGGAAGGTAGGACGCGGCCCAGGACTGGTACAGCCATTCCTCACCCACCGGCCAGCGCCCGTGATGGGCCAGCCAGGGCAGATGCGAGTGCAGGACGAGCGTGAACTGGCCCGGCACGGAGCGAGAGTCGGTCAACGCCTTGCCTTCTCGGCGATCGCGACCAGGTCGAGGCTGGCATCGATATCGCCTTCACGCAGGTCGAAATCGTCGATGGTGACGGCCGCGACGTCGGCGGTGAGGTCGGCGGGCCACGGCTCACCGGCGAGGGCACGCTCGATCTGGGCGTCGATGAACGACCCACCGTGCTTGGCGTCCAACGCCTTCAGGGCGTCGCCGTGGTGCACGCCGAGCATCGCCGACACCGTGAAACCGGCCTCGACCAGCAGTTCGGTGAGCTCGGCCGCATTGAGTTCGCGCGTGTGGAACGGGTTGAGCGGGGTGTCGCGACCGGGGGAGAAGGTGATGCGGTTCGGGGTGCTGATCAGCAGCCGACCGCCCGGACGCAGCACGCGCAGGCATTCGCGCAGGAACTGCGCCTGGTCCCACAGATGCTCGATGACCTGGAAGTTCACCACCACATCGACCGATTCGTCGTCGAGCGGGAGGTCGGCGAGATTGCCCTGGATCATCTCCACGCGCGGGTAGCGCGCGCGTACGTGCGCGACGGCGCCCTCGTCGTAGTCCACGCCGATCACCCGCTGGGCGACCCCGGCGATCATGTCCGCGCCGTAGCCCTCGCCCGAGCCCGCCTCGAGCACGGTCTTGCCGGTGCAGTGCGCCAGCAGCCGGGCGTAGGCGATCTCGTGCCGACGGAACCAGTAGTTCTCCTCGGCGATACCCGGCACCGTCCGCTCACCGGTCAGCGGCAGTGGGTCATGTGTTGCGTCCACCGGTGCGGCAGGGATCACAGCCTCGCTCATGGCCTCGACGTTACTGGTACCGATGGTCCGCTCCGGAGCCAGGGACCTGTTGCGCAAGTAGGTTACCCACCGGTAACTTAGCGTAGGGTACTGTTCCCCTCTGAGCACCCACACGGACGTACGGCCCAGCTCGTGCGGCCCACCACTCACGTGTAACCCAGAAGGAGGTCGACGAAGACCGATGCCGAACATCGTCGTACTCATCAAGCAGGTCCCCGACACCTGGTCCGAGCGCAAGCTGACCGATGGTGACTACACCCTCGACCGTGAGGCCGCCGACGCCGTCCTCGACGAGATCAACGAGCGCGCCGTCGAGGAAGCGCTGCTGATCAAGGAGGCCCAGGGCGGCGAGGTCACCGTGCTGGCCGCCGGTCCGGATCGCGCCACCGAGGCCATCCGCAAGGCGCTGTCCATGGGTGCCGACAAGGCCATCCACATCAACGACCCGGCCATCCACGGCTCCGACGCGGTGCAGACCGCCTGGGTGCTCGCCGGTGCGCTCGGCCAGGTCGAGGGCGTCGAGCTGGTCATCGCGGGCAACGAGTCCACCGACGGCCGCGCGGGTGCGGTCCCGGCGATCATCGCCGAGTACCTCGGCATCCCGCAGCTCACCCACCTGCGCAAGCTCACCGTCGACGGCGACAAGATCACCGGCGAGCGCGAGACCGACGAGGGTGTGTTCAAGCTCGAGGCCACCCTGCCCGCGATCGTCTCGGTGAACGAGAAGATCAACGAGCCGCGCTTCCCGTCCTTCAAGGGCATCATGGCCGCGAAGAAGAAGGAAGTTCAGGTCTTCACCCTCGCCGACCTGGGCATCGACCCGTCGACCGTCGGTGTTGCCAACGCGGGCACCGCGGTCACCGCCGCCACCCCGAAGCCCGCTCGCACCGCGGGCGAGAAGATCGCGGACGAGGGCGAGGGCGGCAAGCAGATCGCCACCTACCTCATCGGCCAGAAGATCATCTGATCCGGACCGTCCGAGAACTTCCCTAGGAGAAAGAACAATGGCTGAAGTACTTGTGCTCGTCGAGCACGCCGACGGTGCCGTCAAGAAGGTCAGCACCGAACTGCTCACCGCCGCACGCGCCCTGGGCACCCCGGCCGCCGTCGTGACCGGTGCCCCCGGCACCGCCGACAAGCTGGCCGCCGCCCTGGCCGCCGCGGGCGCCGAGAAGATCTACGTCGCCGAGTCCGACGAGATCGAGAGCTTCCTGGTCACCCCGAAGGTCGACGTGCTCGCCTCGCTGGTCGAGTCCGCCGCCCCCGCCGCCGTGATCGTCGCCGCCACCGCCGAGGGCAAGGAGGTGTCGGGCCGCCTCGCCGCGCGCATCGGCTCCGGTCTGCTCGTCGACGTCATCGGCGTCAACGGTGACGGTTCGGCCGTGCACTCCATCTTCGGTGGCGCGTTCACCGTCGACGCCAAGGCCACCGGCGATGTGCCGGTGATCTCGGTGCGCCCCGGCTCCATCGAGGCCGCCCCGCAGGCCGGCGCCGGTGAGCAGGTCGCCGTGGCCGTGCCCGCCCAGGAAGAGGGCGTCGTCAAGGTCGTCTCCCGTGAGCCGGTCGTCGCCGGTGACCGTCCGGAGCTCACCGAGGCGAGCATCGTCGTCTCCGGTGGTCGCGGTGTCGGTTCCGCCGACAACTTCTCGGTCGTCGAGGCGCTGGCCGACTCGCTCGGTGCCGCCGTCGGTGCCTCGCGTGCCGCCGTCGACTCGGGCTACTACCCGGGCCAGTTCCAGGTGGGTCAGACCGGTAAGACGGTCTCCCCGCAGCTCTACATCGCCCTCGGCATCTCCGGTGCCATCCAGCACCGCGCGGGCATGCAGACCTCGAAGACCATCGTCGCGGTCAACAAGGACGAAGAGGCTCCCATCTTCGAGATCGCCGACTACGGCATCGTGGGCGACCTGTTCAACGTCGCCCCGCAGCTGACCGACGCCGTCAAGTCCCACAAGGGCTGATTCGCTTCGCGTCGTAACCGAACGGCCCGGCTTCTTCTCGCGGAGAGCCGGGCCGTTCGGCGTTCAGCGCTACTATTTCGACATGTCCTTTGCCGAACGCAGCGCCCCGACCTGCCTGAACGCATGACATGGGAGGAGCTGGCCGAGCTACCCGATGAGGTTGCCGGTGAGATCGAATACGCCCGCCCTACAACGGGCGAAGCGGGCGACGTATGCGCAGGCTGGTATCCCCTGGTATTGGGAAGTCACCTTGGAGCCGGAGGTGGGTGAGATCGCGGTCGTCGCTGCGTATGGGCTCGATACCGGACATTCTCATCTGCCGGACGGGGTGCGCCCGTTGTGTCCGGTCGACTACCGGCTGGTCGGGCAGTGGGTGAACGGTGGCACCGAACCGATCTCGATGTCGTATCCCTTTCCGATCGAGATCCCTTGGTCCGCGCTGCAATTCTGACCTCACTGGGCGCCGAGGGCCATCCAGTGCTCCGGGTTGCTCAATGGCTCGAAGCCGAGTTTCTCGTACACGCCGTGGGCGTCGTGGGTGGCGAGCATGATGCGGCGCAGGCCGTAGGGGGCGAGGTGGTCGCGGACGGAGGTCGCCAGGGCGGTGCCGAGGCCCTTGCCACGCACCGAACGGTCGACGTACACGTCGCAGAGCCAGGCGAAGGTGGCACGGTCGGTGACGACTCGGGCGTAGGCCACCTGCTCGCCCGAAACGTTGTCGTAGACACCGAAATTGAGAGAACCGGCCATCGCGCTGTCCTGCTTCTCCCGCGTTCTGCCTTTCGCCCAGTACGAGTCGGTGGACAGCCAGGCGTGGACGCGTGCTGCGTCGATGCGGGCGGAGTCGGTGGAGACTTCGTAGCCGGATGGGAAGTCGGGCGTGAGCGGATCCGTCATATTCGGAAGGCTGTCAGGTTCGGCGGTGGTCTGTCGAGGGCGTAGGAAGTCGATTGACGGCAGGAGTCGGTGTCGGCAGGGTGGGCTGATGGTGCCGGGTGGATTGTCTGTGGAGTTGCCGTCGGCGGTCGAGGAGACGGTCCGTGCGGTGTTCGGTGCGGCGGGTGCGCGGTGGATCGACGAGTTGCCGGATGTCGTGGCCGGGTTGGCCGCGAGGTGGGGGCTCAGTGAGTTCACCGCACCGTTCGGCGGCGGAACGCACGCCTACGTGGCCGGAGTCCGACGTGAGGACGGACGGCGGGCCGTACTGAAGGTGCCGATGGTCGACGAGGAGAACGTCGCCGAAGCGACCGCTTTGTACGCCTACGACGGTGACGGTGCGGTCCG
Source organism: Nocardia sp. GTS18 (assembly GCF_013839555.1). Taxonomy (NCBI): domain Bacteria; kingdom Bacillati; phylum Actinomycetota; class Actinomycetes; order Mycobacteriales; family Nocardiaceae; genus Nocardia; species Nocardia sp. GTS18. The sequence continues at coordinate 18,875 of NZ_JACBIU010000015.1, forward strand.
GCTGCTCGAATTCGACCTCGGCAGCGGTGCGATGTTGCTCGAAGGGGCCTTCCCTGGAACAGAATTGCTCACCCAGCCCGGCTTCCCGAGCCTCGAGGGACGACCGGAGAACGCGCCGAAGGTGAAGACCGCATGCGAGCTGTATCGCAGGCTGCGACGACCAGCGCCTGCCGTCCCCGATGGCTTTCCGGTCTTCCCCGCCGCGACCGACCTCATAGACGGCCTCCGCACCCGGCTCACCGACCCGGCTGTGGCGCAACACATCTCACCGTCTCTACGGACGCTGGCGGAGCGCTGGTGCGACACACTGAGCGAGCCGGACGGTCCACTGTTGATCGTCAACCGCGACACCCACCTCGGCAATATCGTTGCCGCCGAACGTGAACCGTGGCTCCTGATCGACCCGAAACCGTGCGTGGGCGAAGCGTCCTTCGACGCGGGTTTCCTGCTGATGATCCAGGCCCAGTCCAACCCGACCTCCGAGCATGCCGACACGGTAATAGCGGCCACAGCAGCGGCACTGGACGTGGACCCCGAACGCGCCCGCGGGTGGGCCCTGGTCCGCACCGTGGAGGAACTCACCTGGGCTGTCGAGGACGACGATCCGGAAATGCGCGATCTACACACCTCGGTCGCCCACGCCTTGGCGGAACTCACGCCCAGACGAACACCCGGTCGCGGGACAGTCTGCTGACCTCTCGGCCACTGGATCCGCTACCGCCAGGAGCCGCTGGATCCCCTACCGCAAGGATGCTTACCAATCAGTGGTAATTGCGGCCCAACACGTGCTGCGCGGACGTCGGCTCCCCGATGGCAACGGAGGCGCGACGCCGCCGCGACAAGACCGACCGCCCAGGCGTATCCGGCGAACCTGATCGACTACCCGGCACGCCACCTACCTCCTCAGTGGTGCAGCGCATCCAGCAGCGTCTTGACGATCGGATTCTCGCGGGCATCCTCCCGCAGCACCGCCGACACCGGAATGCGCAGCCGGTGGTCGGTGAGGTCGAGGGTGAGCAGGCCCTTGGTGGGTCCTTCGTAGAGGATCGTCCAGGACTCGGGCCGGTTGAGTAGCTCCATGGTCGCTGTGTGGTCGGGAGGGATCGGAGGGCCGAAGGTGGGCCCGGTGGGGAGGTCGGCGAAGGCCGAGCGGATGAGTGTGTGCAACAACACCTGCTCCTGTTCCGGGGGGAGCAGCAGGGGGTAGGGGCTGAGTTCGGCCAGGGTGACAGCACCGCGCTCGGCGAGCGGGTGACTGCTCGAGATGGCGATCACGAGGTCCTCCACCCACAGCTGTTCCACGGCCAGACCGGGCTGCTCCACGCTCCCGCGGATCAACGCCAGATCACAGTCACCGTCGGCGACGGCGGTGATCCGCTGACGGAACGGTTTGATGACGTACTCGATCTCGGCGTCGGGGTGCGCGGCCCGCGCGGTGGCGATCGCGGACAGCGACGGCGCCGCGAAAGACATGTTGGCGGCCAACCGAATTCGCGGCCCGGTGGTGCGCACGGCCGCCCGGATCGCCGACTCGAGACTCAGCATCTGCTTGGCCAGGGGGAGCAGCCGCAGCGTCGCTTCCGTGGGCACCACGGCCCGGGTCGTCCGTTCGAAAAGCTGGGCGCCGAGGTCGCGTTCCAGGCGCGCGATCTGGTGGCTGATGGCCGACTGGGAGATGAAGCAGCGGCTGGCCGCGCGGCTGAAACTGAGCTCCTCGCACACCGCCACGAAGTACGAAAGTTGACGTAGTTCCACCTGCTGACCTCCCATATATTAGTTATGCAGATAAGAGTCATCTTCATTATGCGCCCACGCGGGGGAAACGTTTGCGTTCCGCATCGCGTTTACTCATAGGAAAGGATTCATTACCGATCTTGGAGAGCGCGCGATCATGGAACACACCGATGTCGTCATCGTCGGCTCGGGCTTCGGCGGACTTGCCGCAGCCAAGCAGCTGGCCAAGTCGCGAATCAACTTCGTGTTGATCTCGAGCACCCCGGAGCACCTGTTCCAGCCGCTGCTGTATCAGGTGGCGACCGGCGTACTCGACTCCGACGAGATCGCCCCGCCGATCAAGAACGTACTGCGCCGCCACCCCGAGGCCGACGTCCGCCTGGGTAAGGTCACCGGCATCGACGCCGACGCCGCCGTGCTCACCTACGAGACCGCCGAGGGCACCCGCCAGATCCGCTACGGCTCGCTGATCGCGGCCACCGGCGCCAGCCAGAGCTACTTCGGCCGCGACGACTTCGCCGACAAGACCTTCTCGCTCAAGACCATCGACGACGCCGAACGGCTGCGCGACCAGATCGCCACCGTCTTCGCCAAGGCCGAGCACGCCGACGAGGCGACCAAGCGCAAGCTGCTCAGCTTCGTGGTGGTCGGTGCGGGCGCGACCGGCGTCGAGGTGGCGGGCCAGATCAAGGAACTCGCGAAGAGGCACTTCCACCAGAAGGTTTCGGTCACCCTGGTGGAGGGTGCCGACGCGGTGCTCCCGCCGTTCGGCGGTGGCCTCTCGGAGTACGCCAAGCGTTCGCTCGAGGGTAGCGGCGTGCAGGTGCTGCTCGGCACCTTCGTCACCGACATCGCTGAGGGCAAGGTGACCGTCCGCGACAAGGAGGGCATCGAGCGCGGTATCGCCGCCGAGACCGTCGTGTGGTCGGCGGGTGTGCAGGCCGGTGGCTTCGCGACGCTGCTGGCCGAGGCCACCGGTGCCGAGACCGACCGCGCGGGCCGCATCCTGATCAACCCCGACCTGACCGTCGGTGGGCACGCCGACATCTACGCCATCGGCGACATGACCTCGCTCAACGGCTACCCCGGCCAGTCGCCGGTGGCCATGCAGGAGGGGCGTCACGCCGCCGACATCATTCGCGGCAAGAAGGACGCAGGCACGCCGTTCGTCTACTGGGACAAGGGCAGCATGGCGGTGATCAGCCGGTTCAGCGCCGTGGTGAAGCTCAACGAGCGCATCACCTTCCGCGGCACCATCGCCTGGGCGATGTGGCTGGCCGTGCACCTGATGTATCTGGTCGGCTTCCGCAACCGCTTCGCCGCGGTGGCGTCCTGGCTGGTCGCCTTCGCCGGTACGGCCCGCCCCGGTTTCGCCGAGGCCGAGGTGCGTGAGCTCCCCGCGCCCGCCTCCGGTGAGGACAAGAAGGATCGCGTCGCGGCCTGATCCGACCACCGAACGGCCCGCCGGGAAACCGGCGGGCCGTTCGCGTTCCGCAAGCCACGTACTGCGTGCCCGCATTCCGGATCTCACGCGAAATCCGCCGTGTTCGGCCAGAAACCCGCAGGTGGGCGAACGATGGGCAGCGGGTCGGTGAACGCCCGGTGTGACGGGTGTCTCGTTCACCGAACGGGCATCGACACGACACTGACGCGTCGCCCCGATGCCAAGTCGGGCTGGCTTCATCAAGTGCATGACAATTTCGTCCGTGTTGACCGCGCCGGCGCCGGACTCCGGGGTGGGGAAGTCTCGCTACTCGCTCGTCGTCGCCTCCGACGCCGAGCATCGGGAAGCCGCGCAGCGCCTGCGCTTCCAGGTCTTCGCCGCCGAACCCGGTTTCCAGATGCCCGACAACGGTACCGGTCTGGACGCCGACCGGTTCGACGAGCACTGCGACCACCTGCTCGTGCGTGACGAGTTCACCGAACAGTTCGTCGGCTGCTACCGGATGTTGCCGCCGGACAAGGTGATCGCGGCGGGCGGGTACTACACCGCCACCGAATTCGACCTCACCCGCCTCGATCCCGAGGGCCACCGCATCGTGGAGATGGGCCGGGCGTGCGTGGTGCCCGACCACCGCAACGGCTCGGTGCTCACCCTCATGTGGGCGGGCATCCTGCACTACATCCAGCTCACCGGTTACGACTGGGTGATGGGCTGTGTGTCGGTGCCGATGCAGGACAGCCCACAGGACCCCGCCGGGGTGAACGTGCGCGGCGTGCGCGACATGCTGCTGGGCCGCCACTCCTGCGACCCGGAACGCTACGTGGAGCCCTACAACCCGGTCGTCGTCGACGGACTGTCCCTCGACCAGCTGACCCCGCCGAGCCGCCCGAAGCTACCGCCGCTGTTACGCGGCTACCTGCGCCTGGGTGCCGAGATCTGCGGCGAACCGGCGCACGACCCCGATTTCGCGGTCGCCGACTTCGTCGCGCTGCTCGGTATGGAAACCATCAACACCCGGTACCTGGAGCGGCTGCAGAGCGCGGCCGCCAATTTCGACGGGAAGTAACCGCCATGGTGTTCGACGCGCCGCCCGCCCCCCACTCGCACTCGTGGATGCCGTCGAGCCCCTGTGGTTCCGGCTGTATCGAACCGATCGACGAGGTCGGTACCGCCAGAATGCTGACCAGATTGGCCGGGGTGGCCGGGCTGGTGCTCGGTTTCCCGGTCCTCACGATCGCCACCCCGAAGGCGCGCCGCGAGGACATGCAACGCCGGTACGCCCGAGCGGCGTTGCGTTGCTTGGGGATGCGGCTGCGCGTCATCGACAACCGCGGAGCCGACGCCTCGGCGGCCGGGTTCGCCGATCCGGGCACGCCGATGATGGTGGTGGCCGGGCACATCGGCTGGGCCGACGTGGTCGCGCTGGCCGCTGTCCAACCGGTGAGTTTCGTGGCACGTGCCGACATGGTCGAGTGGCCGCTGCTCGGCAAGCTGGCCCAGCTCACCCGCGTGATCCCGATCGAGCGCGCCCGGTTGCGCGAACTGCCGGGTGTGGTCGGGCAAGTCGCGCAACGGCTGAGTGCGGGCAACCGGATCGTGGTGTTCCCCGAGGGCACCACGTGGTGCGGCCGGGCCTACGGTTCGCTGCGCCCGGCCATGTTCCAGGCCGCCGTCGACACCGGCACCCCGGTGCAGCCGGTGCGGTTGCGCTACCTCGACCGCGACGGAATGCCGTGCACTGTCCCGGGTTTCGTCGGTGACGACACCTTCGCCGACTCGGCGAAGCGGGTGCTGCGCAGCAAAGGCATGACCGTCGAGATCGTGCTGGAACCGCGTGAGCACGCCGGTACCGACCGCCGTGATCTGGCGCGCCGGTGTGAGCGCGCCATTCGCGGCGCCGACCGCTCGCGCCACGGTCTGCTCGACACCGAATGGATCGAATCGGGCAATACGCGCGTGCAGGATCCCTCGGTGGCGCAGCAGGAGCCGGTGTCCACCGGAGCTACTGCCTGGTAACCCTCCCGGTCTTGTTCCGGTAGCGGAGGTCGCGATCGCGGCCTCCGCTACCGGTATTCGTCCTGCCGCCGAGCAGGTGCTGCCCGCAAATGTGAAAAGGGCGCTATCGCAGCGTGCGCGTGCCATGCTGCCCTGACCGCCGCGTGACCTGCGCAGCTGACCGAAGAGTCCCCTTTACCCACTTCGCCGTGAAGTGAAACCTGTGAATTGGCTATGCCATGAACTAAATGAGATATTTGCGGTACCGTCACGCAGGATTTTCCCGATACGCCGGGTGTAGACGTCGCCCGGCGGCGTGCGAGCAGTGCGAACGCATGGGTTGATCCATGGTGAAGGGAAGCGTTTCCGGTGACCGAGCAAGTTTCTGGCGTTCGTCGACCCCGCCCCGTTCGACGTGGACGAGTATCGACGTCCGCCACCCTGCCCCGGCTGCTCATGGCAGCTGTCGAGCGTGCCCCCGAGGCCACCGCGCTGCGGTTCGCCGGGCGCTCGCTCACCTACACCGAGCTGGACCAGTGGTCCTCCCGGCTGGCCCGTCTGCTCATCGCCCGTGGCCTCGGCCCCGGCGACCGCATCGTCCTCGCGCTGACCCGCTCGATCGAATCAGTGGTCGCGGTGTGGGCGGCGGCCAAGTGTGGCGTCACCTTCGTGCCGGTCGACCCGCGCTACCCGGCCGAACGCGTCGCCCACATGCTCGGCGACTCCGGCGCAGGCTTCGGCCTTGCCATGGCCGCCGATGCCGCCCGGCTCGACACCGGAATCCGCTGGCTCACCATCGACTCCACGGCCTACCAGGCCGAACTCGCCGCCGCATCGGATGAACCCGTGTGCGCGGGGGAGCGCACCGCCAAGCTGCGTCCCGACGAGCTGGCCTACATCATCTACACCTCCGGTTCCACCGGCGTGCCCAAGGGTGTCTCGGTCACCCACACCGGTCTCGCCGGTCTGTGCGCCGAGCAGATTCGTCGTTTCGGCATCGATACCGATTCGCGCACAGTGCATTTCGCCTCGCCCAGCTTCGATGCGAGCATGCTCGAACTGCTGCTCGCGGTGGGTGCGAGCGCCACGATGGTCATCGCACCGCCGGATGTGTACGGCGGCGCCGAACTCACCGAACTGCTACGTACCGAACGGGTGACCCACGCCTTCATCACGCCCGCCGCGCTGGCGGGCCTCGATGCGACCGTGCTGCCCGAGCTGCGTGCGCTCGCCGTCGGCGGTGAGGCGTACCCGCCGGAGCTGATCGCGCAGTGGGCGCCGGGTCGCTCCTTCTTCAACGTCTACGGCCCGACCGAAACCACCATCGTGTGCGCCATGAGCGACCGGCTCGACCCGGGCGATGTGGTGACGATCGGCGACACCATCCCCGGCATGAAAGCGGTGGTCCTCGACGCCCGGCTGCACCCCGTGCCCGACCGCGTCCCCGGCGAGCTGTACCTGGCGGGTGCCGGGCTGGCCCGCTGCTACCACGACCGCGCCGGGCTCACCGCGAGCCGTTTCGTCGCCGACCCGGTGACCGGCGACAGGCTGTACCGCACCGGTGACCTGGTGCAATGGGTGCCGGTGCCCGGTGGGATGGGCCTGAGGTTCCTCGGCCGCACCGACGCGCAGGTGAAGCTGCGGGGTTTCCGCATCGAACTGGGTGAGATCGACGCCGTGCTCTCGGCCGACGACTCGGTGCACTTCGCCGCCACGCTGATCAGGACGCTGCCCAGCGGGGTCGACGCCCTCGTCGCCTATGTGGTGCCCGCGCCCGGCGCGACCGTCGATCCGGCGGCACTGACCCTGCTCGCCGAGCAGCGGTTGCCGCAGCACGCGGTGCCGTCGGCCGTCGTGGTGCTCGACGAACTGCCACTGACTCCGGTCGGCAAACTCGACCACCGCGCCCTGCCCGACCCCGAACTGACCACACGCGAATTCGCCGAGCCGCGAACCGACGCCGAACGCACCGTCGCCGAGGTCTTCGCCGAGCTGCTCGGTGTCGACCGGGTCGGCCGCGACGACGACTTCTTCGCCCTCGGCGGTAACTCCCTGCTCGCCACCCGCCTGGCCGGGCGCCTCGGTGCGCTCACGGGGGTGCGGGTGCCCGCGCGCACCGTGTTCGAGCACGCGAGTGTCGCCGCGTTGGCGACCGCGCTGGCCGGTCTGGTTGCCGAGACCCGCGTGCCGTTGACCCGGCGCGAACGCGGTGCGCGGATTCCGCTGTCGCTGGCCCAGCAGCGCATGTGGTTCATGGCCCGCCTCGATCCCGACGCGAGCACCTACAACATTCCGGTCGCGCTTCGCCTGTCCGGTCCGCTCGACACCGCCGCCCTCACCGCCGCCCTCGACGATGTGCTCGAACGGCACGAGGTGCTGCGCACCGTGTACCCCGAACACGACGGCCAGGGCTACCAGCAGGTCCTCCCGGTGGCTGCGGCCGGTCTCGAGGTGGCGGTGACCGCGATCGAGGAGCCCGACCTGCGCGGCGAGCTCGCCAGGCTCACCTTCGGCGGGTTCGACGTGTGCGCGCGGGTTCCCGTGCGCGCCACTGTCTTCCAGCTCTCGGCGACCGAACACGTCCTGGCCGTGGTGGTGCACCACATCGCCACCGACGGCTTCTCACTCGGCCCGCTCACCCGCGACCTGATGACGGCCTACATCGCCCGCACCGAGGGGCACGCCCCAGCCTGGTCACCGCTGCCGGTGCAGTACGCCGACTACACCCTGTGGCAGCACGAACTGCTCGGCGCCGCAGACGATCCCGCCTCGCTGCTGGCCCGCCAGCTCGACTTCTGGCGCACCGCGCTGGCGGGCGCGCCTGCCCTGCTCGAGCTGCCGACCGACCGTCCGCACCCACCGGTCGCGAGCACCAGGGGCGCCGCGCACCACTTCGCCCTCGACGCGGGCCTGCATCGGGCGCTGGAAGCCCTTGCCCGCGAACACAATGCCTCGCTGTTCATGGTGGTGCGCACGGCGCTGGCGGTACTGCTGGCCCGGATGGCGGGCACCGACGACGTCACCCTCGGCGCCCCGGTCGCCGGTCGTGGTGAGCCCGAACTCGACGACCTGGTCGGCATGTTCGTCAACACCGTCGTGCTGCGCACCCGGATCGCGGCGGGGGAACCCTTCGCCGCCCTGCTCGACCGGGTCCGGGAGAGCGATCTCGCGGCCTTCGGGCACGCAGACGTGCCGTTCGAACGTCTTGTCGCCGAACTGGATCCGCCGCGCACCCAGGCGCATCATCCGCTGTACCAGGTGGCGTTGTCGTTCCAGAACTTCGGCGCCGCGCGCCTGGAACTGCCCGAGTTGAGTGTGGCGGCAGTCGATCTGGGCGACGAGGTGGCCCCGGTCGACCTTCAACTGACGGTGGTTCCCCAGGAGGACGTGGACGGCCCCGCCGGGTTGCGGTGTTCCTGGCGTTACGCCACCGCGCTGTTCGACGAGTCGACCATGGCAGCACTCGGCGCCCGCCTCGGCACGCTGCTCGCGGCAGCTGTCGCACACCCGGACCGCGCCGTGGGTGATCTGCCCTTGCTCACCGAGTTCGAGCGGACCGAACCGGCCGGTGAGCTGCGGCTGGTTCCCGACACGACGCTGCTGGACGAGTTCCGCACGCAGGCGTCGCGCAGGCCGGAGGCGCCCGCGGTGACCTTCGCCGACCGCACCTTGACCTACCGGGAGCTCGCGAGCCGGGTCAACCGGCTGGCCCGGTTGCTCGTGGCCACCGGCGTCGGGCCGGGCAGCACCGTCGGGGTGGCGATCCGGCCGTCGCTCGATCTGGTGGTGGCCATGTACGCGGTCTTCGCGGCGGGCGGCGCGTATGTGCCGATCGACCCGGAGTCGCCCGCCGAACGCCGCGCCGACATCCTGGCCGCCGCGCACCCGGTCTGCGTGCTCACCACGGTCGCCGACACCGTCGAGGTCGACTCCTTGCCCGTGATCTCGGTGGACCTGGTCGCGAATTCCGGCGCACTGAACGCCTTCTCGGACGGCTGGCTCACCGACGCCGACCGGCTGCGTCCGCTGCGGACCCTCGACCTGGCCTACGTGATCTTCACCTCGGGCTCCACCGGCAAACCCAAGGGTGTCGGGGTACCGCATTCGGCGATCATGAACCAGGCCGCGTTCATGGTCGGTGAGTACGCGGTCGGCGCCGACGATGTTGTGCTGCAGTCGATTCCGTTCACCTTCGACGCTTCGATGATCGGTTTCGCGACCCCGCTGCGCGCCGGCGCGCACCTGGTCGTCGCCGCGGCGCACGGTCTCACCGACCCGGCCTACCTGGCCGATATCGTCGCGCGCCACGGTGTCACCGGCACGACCGTCGTGCCGTCGGTGCTACAGATGCTCCTCGATGCCGCGCCCGCGGGCGCTCTGCGGTCGCTGCGTGCGGTTTGGGTGGGCGGTGAGGCGCTGCCGAACGCGACCATCGCCCGCTTCGCCGCCGCCACCTCCGGCCGGTTGCACAACCTGTACGGGCCGACCGAGGCGACCGTGTCGATCACCGCCGCCGACGTCACCGACGTGGGTGACGGCATCGTCCCGATCGGCCTGCCGCACTGGAACTCTCGCGCCTATGTGCTCGACGCCCGGCTGCGGCCGGTGCCCCTCGGCACGCCCGGAGAGCTGTACCTGGCCGGTGCGCAGCTGGCACGCGGATACCTGGGGAGCCCCGGTCGCACGATGGAGCGGTTCGTCGCCGACCCGTACGGTCCCGTCGGCGAACGCATGTACCGCACCGGTGACCTGGTGCGACGCCTGCCCACCGGCGAACTGACCTACCTCGGCCGCACCGACGTACAGCTCAAACTGCACGGCCTGCGCATCGAACCCGGCGAGATCGAGGCGGCACTGCGCGCGCATCCGTCGGTGGCCGGTGCGGCGGTGACGGTGCACCACGAACAGCTCGTCGGTTACGTCACGCCGTCCGGTGTCGATGTCGCCGAGGTGCTGGCCACCGCGCGAACCCTGTTGCCGCCGTACATGATCCCGCACCGGGTGCTAGCGCTCGACGAGTTCCCGCTCGGCGCGACCGGCAAGCTCGATCGCAAGGCGCTGCCCGCCCCCGCGCGCGAGATCCGCGAGTACCAGGCGCCGGTCACCGACGACGAACGAGTCGTCGCCGAGGTGTTCGCGAGCGTGCTCGAGCTGGAGCGGGTGGGCCGCGACGACGACTTCTTCGTCCTCGGCGGCACCTCGCTGTCGGCGATCCGGGTGCGCGCGAGCTTGGCCGAACGGCTCGGCATCGAGGTCGCGTTGCGACTGCTGTTCAGCTATCCGCTGGTCAGCGACCTGGCACTGGCCCTGCGCGACGAGAAGGCGGCCTCCTCGACCGGCCCCGACCCCGCGCTCGACCGGGCGCTCGATCCGTCGATCACGCTCGACGGGTGCGCCCCACCGCGCTCGGGCGAACCGGCGAACATCTTGCTCACCGGCGCCACCGGGTTCCTCGGCAGCTTCCTGCTGCGCGAACTGCTCGAACACACCACCGCGACCGTTCACTGCCTGGTGCGCGCCGCCGACGCCGACACCGCACTCGACCGGGTGGTCGCCACGGCGGCCGGTTACGGCATCGAGGTGGACCGGGCCCGATTGGCCGGTGTCCCAGGCGATCTCGCCCGGCCGCAGCTCGGCATCGACCCACGCCGCTTCGCCGAACTGGCCGACCGCATCGACGTGATCTACCACAACGGCGCCCTGGTGAATCATCTCGAGCCGTACGGGCGGATGCGCGAGGCCAATGTCGGTGGCACCACCGAGGTGCTGCGGCTGGCCACCAGCACCCGCGTCAAAGCGGTGCACTACGTGTCGACGACGTCGGTGCTCGCGGGCATTCCGCAGGCCGACGGCGTGCCGGCCGGGCTGCCGGGCTACGCGCTCACCAAGTGGGTCGCCGAACAGCTGATGCATACGGCGGCCCAGCGCGGTGTGCCGATCGCGGTGTACCGACCCGGCCTCATCACCGGTGATTCCCGCACCGGTGTCGCACCGGCCGAGGACGCCTGGTGGACGATGCTGCGCTCGATGCTGGTGCTCGGCACGGCCGTCGACGTGCGCTCGGTCGCGATCGGGATGGCACCGGTCGACTATGTCGCGGCGGGCATCGTGCGGCGGTCACGTGACGATTCGGCGCTGGGGCGGGTGTTCCGGGCGGCGGGTCCGGAGGTGCCGCTCGGCATCGTCTACGACGAGATCGTGCGTCGCGGTTACCGTTTCGACTTCATCGATCCGATGGAGTTCGGGCAGATCCTCACCACGGCCGCCGAACAGCCGGGGGTCGACCCGATCCTGGCGCGCGCGTCGGCGCTGAGCGGCAACTATGTGGCGGCGGTCGCGGCGGCGGGCGCGAGCTCGGTGCTCGGGGCGGTCGAGTCGAGCAGCGTCGAGTCGGCCGAATCGCTGCCCATCGATATTCCGGCGGTCGACGCGGCCGTCATCGCCCGCTATTTCGACCACTACATCGAGACCGGGTTCTTCCCGGCCCCGGCGGGCGTCGCCTGAGCCGGTCCCGCGCCCGGGCGGGCGCGGGACCAGGTTCTCACTTGGCGTAGTCGTAGAAACCGCGACCGGTCTTGCGGCCGAGGCGGCCTGCGTCGACCATGCGGCGCAGCAGGGCAGGCGGGGCGTAGTGCGGCTCGGCGAACTCGGCGTACAGCGACTCGGCGGCGGCGAGTGCGATGTCGAGGCCGACGGTGTCGAGCAGCGTCAGCGGGCCCATCGGGTAACCGCAGCCGCCCTTCATCGCGGTATCGATGTCCTCGGCGGTGGCGTAACCCGACTCGAGCATCCGGATCGCGGAGCACAGGTACGGGATGAGCAGCGCGTTGACGATGAATCCGGAACGGTCACCGGCCTGCACGGTGAGCTTGCCGAGGGTGTTCTTGGCGTAATCGGTGACGGCCTCGGCTGCTTCCGGTGCGGTGACCAGGGTGGAGATGATCTCGACCAGCGGCATCACCGGCACCGGGTTGAAGAAGTGCACGCCGACCACACGCTCGGGGCGCTCGGTGGCACCGGCCACCTTGATCACCGGGATCGAGGAGGTGTTGGTGGCCAGGATGCCCTCGGGCTTGACGATCTTGTCCAGCTTGCCGAAGATCTCGTACTTCAGCGACTCGATCTCCGGGGCGGCCTCGATCACCAGGTCGCGATCGGCGAACTCGTCGATGTCCAGCGTCACCCGCACGCGGGCGATGGCCGCGTCGGCGTCTTCCTGGGAGATCTTGCCGCGCGCCACACCCTTGCTGATGGAAGTGGCGATGCGCTGCTGTGCGGCATCGGCGAACTCCTGCTTGGTCTCGAGCACGAGCACCGAGCTGCCCGCCTTGGCACACACCTCGGCGATACCCGCACCCATCGTGCCGCCACCGATTACACCGATCAACTCCACTGCAGAACTCCCAACATCGCGTTTCCCTGGCTGTCGCGTCGATTATTTCATCCGTACTGGCACTCAGTGCCACAGGCGTCGGAACGTGGCCTATCCCACTGGCGTCAGTTCCGGCGTGTCCGGATCCGGTCGCCGGCGACCAAGCACGGAATGTCTGCGGCCGTAGGCGAAATAGACGACGACACCGAGTGCCATCCAGACAACGAAGCGCAGCCAGGTCTCGATGGACAGGTTGACCATCAGCCACAGGCAGGCCAGCGCGCCGAGGACGGGGACCACCGGGACGAACGGCACCCGAAACCCGCGCGGCAGGTCGGGGCGGGTGCGGCGCAGCACCAGCACACCCACCGCCACCAGCACGAAGGCGACCAGCGTGCCGATATTGACCATTTCCTCGAGTGTGCCGAAGTCGACGAAACCTGCCAGCAGGGCGCAGACCACGCCGACGATGACGGTCAACCGGACGGGTGTTCCCTTCTTGCCGGTCTGGGCCAGGCTGCGGGGGAGCAGGCCGTCGCGGGCCATGGCGAACAGCACGCGTGTCTGCCCGAGGAACATCACCATGACCACCGTCGACAACCCGGCAAGCGCGCCGATGGCGATGATGTTCTTCACCCAGGTGGCGCCGTGGATGGCGAAAGCTGTTGCGAGGGTGGCATTTCCGTCGGCGAGCTGAGTGTAGGAGACCATGCCGGTGAGGACCAGCGACACCGCGATGTAGAGCACGGTCACGATGGCCAGCGAACCGAGGATGCCGCGCGGGATGTCGCGCTGCGGGTTGCGGGTCTCCTCGGCGGTGGTGGCGACGACATCGAATCCGATGAAGGCGAAGAACACCAGGCTGGCGGCGGCGAGCAGGCCGTACCAGCCGTAGCTGGTGCCGCCGGACCCGGTGACGAAGGCGAACAACGACTGCCGCAGCCCCTCGGCCTTCTCCGACGGCTCGGCCGGCGGAATGTAGGGCGACAGGTTCGACGGCTTGAAGTAGGTCGCGCCGACCACCAGGACCAGCGCGATCACGCCGAGCTTGATCGCGACGGCGATCGCCGAGACCCGCGACGACAGCTTCGTCCCGGTGGCCAGCAGCACGCCGACCACCGCGATGATCACCACCGCACCCCAGTCGAAACTCACCGACCCGATGTGCACCACCGGCGCCGACGACCCGAGCACCTCACCGAGATATTGCGACCAGCCCTTGGCGACCACGGAGACCGCGAGCGCGAATTCCAGGATCAGATCCCAGCCGATGATCCAGGCGATCACCTCGCCGAAGGTGGCGTAGGCGAAGGTGTACGCGCTGCCCGCCACCGGAACGGTCGAGGCGAACTCGGCGTAGCAGAGGGCGGTGAGCCCGCACGCGATCGCCGCGAAGACGAACGCGAGCGAGACCGCGGGCCCGGCCACCGTGCCCGCGGTGCGGGCGGTGAGGGTGAAGATGCCCGCACCGATCACCACCGCGACACCGAAGATCGTGAGGTCCTTCGCCGTCAGATCTTTGCGCAGCTTGGCATCGGGATCGTCGGTGTCCCGGATCGATTGCTCGACAGATTTCGTGCGGAACAACCCGCTCGTGATCGCCACTGTGTCTCCTCCTCGAAACTCGGGCGCGCTCAGAGCGAGCGGGGGATGGCGTCGAGACGGCGTTCGGCGAACCGATTGGCAGCGGCACCGGTGGCGATACCGTCGGCTTTCGCCGCGGCGATGATCTCGCGGCAGCGCGGGAAGATGTCGGTGACCTCGGCTTCCACCTCGGCGGGTGGGGCGGCGCGCAATTCGCCTGCCACCTGGATGAGTCCGCCGCTGTTGGCGACGAAGTCCGGGACCCAGGTGATGCCGCGTTCGGTGAGTGCCTGCTCCACATCGGGGGTGGCGAGCTGGTTGTTGGCCGCGCCGCAGACGAGTTTGGCCTCGATCGTCGCGGCGGTCGACGCGGTGAGGGTGGCGCCGAGCGCGCAGGGGGCGTATACGTCGACCGGTGCGGTCGACACCGTGGACAGCAGCCGGACCTCGGGGTGCTCGGAGGCGATGCGGCGCAGGGCCGCCTCGTTCACATCCGTCACGCACACCTCGGCGCCGTCGGCGAGCAGCAAGGCGGTGAGCTCGCGGCCGACCTTGCCGACGCCTTCCACGCCGACGGTGCGACCTGCCAGTGTCGGTGCGCCCCATACGGATTCGGCACCCGCGCGCATGGCCTGGAACACGCCGAGCGCGGTGAGCCGGGCGCTGTCACCGCTGCCGCCCGCGGCGACACTGCGGCCGGTGACGTAGCGGGTGTGCCTGCCGATGATGTCGAGGTCGTCGGTGGTGGTGCCCACGTCGCCCGCGGTGATGTAGCGGCCGCCGAGGGTGTCGACGAAGCGCGCGTAGGCGGCGAGCAGTTCCTCGCTCTTCATCGTCGCCGGGTCACCGATGATGACGGCCTTGCCGCCGCCGAGGTCGACACCAGCGGCGGCGGCCTTGTAGGTCATGCCCCAGGACAGTCGCAGCACGTCCTGCAACGCCGCGGATTCGTCGGCGTAGGGGTAGAAGCGGGTGCCGCCGAGGGCGGGGCCGAGCGCCGTCGAGTGAATGGCGATGATCGCCTTCAGCCCGGACCTGTCGTCCTCGCAGAACACCACCTGCTCGTGGGCGCGGGCACTCAACTCGTGCGATCGTCCGAAAACTCCTGCTTCGGGGTGTGCGACGGTCACTGTCGATCCTTTCCGGTTGCCTCCACCACGGGTCGTGTCCGGGTGGTTCGTTCGTGCCGCGGGTCTGCGGCCTGATGTTGTGCTGTTGGGCGCCGATGAATTCGGCGCCGTGATCATTCAGAAGTCGATGCCGAGATCGCGCAGCCCGGCGCGGTACAGCTCGACATTGGCGAGTTTGATGTCCTCGTAGCCGCGCACGACGTCGGCGAGAGCAGCTGCCGCAGTGGCTGTCTCGTAGTTCTCCTCGGTCAGTTCCGCGGCGAGCCGCGTCACCATGCCCGTGTAGTGGGCCAGCAGTTCGCGTTCGACCTTGCGCACGTGGGCGTAACCGAAGGGGTCGAGCTTCGTGCCGCGCAGGAACTTGCCCTTGGCGAGAATCTTCAGCGCCACATGGGATTTCGGTGCCAGACCGATCTTCTTCTTCCGGCCCATGGCGCGCAGGACGGGCGGGTGCAGTTTGTAGGTGAGCTTCTCGCCACCCGGCACCTGGGCCTGTACGTCGGCGAGGAACGCCGGGTCGACCAGCAGCCGCGCCACTTCGTACTCGTCCTTGTAGGCGGTGAACTTGTAGAGCCCGCGTGCGACAGCCTCGCTGAACTCGGTCCGTTCGGTGACGGAACGTTCTGCGGCCCAAATAGTTTCGACGGTATCGATGTAGCTCCGCGCCACCTTCGTGTTCTGGTAGCCGACCAGCTCACCGGCTCGCCGTTCCACAATCCGCCGCACTTCGCCTTCGAAGCCGGTGTGGGCCAACAGCTCCGCCGGTACGGTCGGCGGCACCCGCCGCGGCTGCCCCTCGTCGACAGCCGCGGCGAAGGCCGCCGGATCCGCGACGGCGACACGGCCCCAGCGGAACGCGGCCAGGGTGGCCGACACGGCGACCCCGTTGATCCCGATCGCTTCCTCGATCGCCGCCACGGGCAACCGCAACCCGCCCGCCTGCACCGCAGCGCCGACGATGAGGAAATTGGCGGCCGCGGTGTTGCCGAACAGGGTTTCCGCAGCCGCGAGCGCGTCGAAGTGGTCGATCGAATGCGTCACCGCCGCAAGGCGATCCAGCAGTGCGCCGGTCTCGGGGTAGGACGTCGACTTGTCGTACACCATGTCGCCGGTCGGTGTCTTACTCGTCGACGCCACGGCCACCGTGCTCGCCGCGTTGCCGTAGCGCAGGTATCGGGGATCGGTGGCGGTCAGCAGGTCGACGGCGAGCAGGCAGTCCGCGCTACCCGGGGTGAGCCGGTTGGCCGGTTCCAGCTCCGAACCCGAGAACCGCAGGTGCGACACCACGGGCCCGGCCTTCTGGCTCAGTCCGATCTGATCGAGCGTCTCCACCTCGTACCCGGCGCGCAGGGCGGCGGTGGCCAGCACCTGGTTCACCGTGACGATGCCGGTGCCGCCGATGCCGGCGATCAGCACGTTCTGGGTGCGTTGCGGCACGCCAGGTGCCGGATCCGGAACGGCGGGCGGCTCCAGGGTCTTGCGGCCGGCGCGCTTGTCCGGTGACACCTCCACCGTCACGAACGACGGGCAGTCACCGTCCAGGCAGCTGTAGTCGGTATTGCAGGAGGTCTGATCGATGCGGGTCTTGCGCCCGAATTCGGTGTCGACGGGCTGCACGGACAGGCAGTTCGACTTGGTGCCGCAATCACCGCAGCCCTCGCAGACGGCCTCGTTGATCACCACGCGGGTGTTGCGCACCGGCAGTGTGCCGCGCTTGCGCTGCCTGCGGGCATCGGCGGCGCAGTGCTGGTCGTAGATCAGCACGGTGACGCCCTCGATCTCGCGCAGCATCCGCTGGGCTTCGTCGAGCCGGTCACGATGCCACAGCAGCGTCCCCTCGGCCAGCGCCCGCTTGCTGTGCCGCTTCGGCTCGTCGGCACAGACGATGATCTGCTTCACGCCCTCCACGGTGAGTTTGTGGGTGAGCTGCGCGACGGTGAGCATGCCGCCCACCTCCTGCGCCCCGGTCATCGCGACGACCTCGTTGTAGAGCAGCTTGTAGGTGATGTTCACGCCCGCCGCCACGCACGCCTGCACAGCCAGCTGCCCGGAGTGGAAGAACGTTCCGTCGCCGATGTTCTGGAACAGATGCGGCACATCGGTGAACGGCGCCTGCCCGATCCACTGACTGCCCTCGCCACCCATCTGCGTCAGCCCGGTGACGGCGCTGTCGGCGCGGCCCGACATGGTGACCAGCGTGTGACAGCCGATGCCGCCGCCGCCGATCGAGCCCTCCGGCAGGGCGGTTGACCGGTTGTGCGGGCAGCCGCTGCAGAAGTACGGCGTGCGCTTGGTGCCGAGCACCTCCAGCGGAAGCGCGGGCGGCGCAGCCCTTTTCAGCTCGACGCGCTCGCGCAGCACCCGGCGCAGCGGGGCGAGCAGCCGTCCGGCGTCGAGTTCACCGTCGACCGGCATCAGCCGGGCACCGCGCTGGTCGTGCTTACCGAGGATGCGTGGCGTGTGCTCGGTGCCGTAGAGGATCTCGCGGATCTGGGTCTCGACGAAGGCGGTCTTGTCCTCGACCACGATCAGTTCCTCGAGCCCGCGGGCGAACTCGGCGACCTTGGCCGGGCCGATCGGATAGGGCATCCCGATGCGCAGCAACCGGATTCCGGCCCGGTGCATCGCGGCCTCGTCGACGCCGAGCTCGAGCAGTGCTTGGCGCACGGCGTCGAATGTTGTTCCGGTGGCGGCGATGCCGACCTTCGCCTCCGGCGGGTCGACCTCGATGCTGTCGATGGCATTGGCCGCGCCGTAGGCGTGCACCATCGCCCAGCGCGGGCCGTACAGGTCCGCCTCGGCGAGCAGACTGTCGGTCGGGGCGGCCATCGGACGCTGCCGATACGTGAAAGGCCTTCCCTCCCACTGCACCTCGGGCACCGTCACGGCGAGGTCGGCCACGTCGGCATCGACCGTCCACGCGCCGTCGGCGACATCGGCGACGATCTTCAACGCCACCACACACCCCGAGGCCCGCGACAGCGCGATGCCCTGCATACCGAGGGTGATGATCTCCTCGGCATTGCGCGGGAACAACACCGGCACACCCATCGCGGCCAGCGAACGTTCACTCACGGCGGGCACGGTCGACGACTTCGACGACGGATCGTCACCGACCAGCAGCAACACCCCGCCGCGCGGGTTCACCCCGTACATGTTGGCGTGGCGGATGGCGTCGGTCGCCCGGTCCACACCGGGGCCCTTGCCGTACCAGACCCCCACCACGCCGTCGTGGGTCGGGCGCCCGGCGGGCAGGTCGGCCTGGCTGCCCCACACCGAGGTGGCGGCCAGTTCCTCGTTGAGTCCCGGTACGAAGGTGATGTCGTGTTCGGTGAGTACCTCCGGCATGCCGAGCAGCATTTTGTCGACCCCACCCAGCGGGCTGCCCTGGTAGCCCGAGACGAAGGTCGCGACCCGGCGCCCCGCCCGGATGTCACGCACATGCTGTTCCACCAGCAGCCGGGCGATGGCCTGGACCCCGGTGAGCAGGACCGGACCCGCGCCGGACCGATACCGGTCGGCCAGATCGTAAGACGCGGCCGGTTCGGCCAGCGGTCGGGCGGTGGAACAGACGACGCTGGTCATGAACACCTCACTGCACGAAGGAAAACTGCTACCCGTGCTGCGAAATGTGCCGTGAATGGGTGAACTGTGTCAACAGTCACACAAAAAGTTGATCAGACTGCTCAAAAGTGATCTAGGACACTGATGCGGATGAGTCAATCTGCTCGAGCCGAGAGACCTAGCTCACATCGTCGTCGGATCGACGTGCGGTCAGATCCTCGACCAGCGGCAGGCTCCGATACCCGATCGGTGTAGCCAGCGCGAGCATCGTCTCGGTATGGTTGACCCCGTCGATGGCGTGCACCCGCTGAATGATCTCCAGCAGATCCTGCTGTGAGCGCGCGGCCACCCGGACCAGCAGATCGGCGCGACCGGTCGTCGCGTGCACCTCGAGCACATGCGGGAAGTCGCGCAACCGCTCGATGATCGGGTCCATCTTGTTCTGATCGAGCTCGATTCCGAGAAACGCGTGCACCGCGAACCCGATCGCCGCCACATCGATATCCGGCGGATACCCCCGCACCGCCCCCGAGGACTCGAGCCGCTTCATCCGCGCCTGCACCGTGTTCCGCGCGATCCCGAGCCGCTGCGCCAGCTCGAGAATCGGCGCCCGGGGATCCCGCGCCAGCTCGGCGAGCAACGCGGCGTCGACAGCATCGAACTTGATGGCCATCCGCGCATTCTGGCACAACCGAAATGGAGTGAAAGAGATGAAGACCGAACGAATTACCAGTGGTGGGGAGCGGATGCTCCTCGAGAATATGCTCGACCGCAACCGCGAAGCGCTCATCGACACCGCCCGCGGGCTGTCGGAAACCGACGCACGTAGACGTCTCGTCCCATCGCTCACCACGCCGATATCGCTTCTCAAACACGCGGCCGGTGCCGAGCGGATCTGGTTTCAGCGGTTCTGGGCCGGGCTCGCGGAATCGGAATGCGACGGATACTCGCGCCGCGACGAAGGGACGTTCGCCGTGTCCGATGACGAATCGCTGGCCGATGTCATCGCCGAGTTCGAACGCGCGAGTCGCCGCTCCCGCGACATCGCCGCCCGCTTCGACCTCGACGACACCCTCGACATCCCCGGCGAGGGGAAGGTCAGCATGCGCTGGACGCTGCTCGCCATGATCGAGGAGTTCGCCAGACACGCAGGTCACGGCGACATCCTTCGCGAACAGATCCGGCGGAACTCAGCGCACGCCTACCCCAATTCTTCGGCCAGCCCGATCAGCAACCCTTCGGGACCGCGCACGTAGCAGAGCCGATAGACATCTTCGTACCGCACCACCTCGTCGACCACCCGCGCACCATGCTTGCGCAAGCGTTCGAGTGTGTCGTCGAGGTCGTCCACCTGGAACATGACCCGCAGATACCCCAGCGCGTTCACCGGGGCGGTGCGGTGATCGGCGACCACCTCGGGCTCGAGAAACCGCGAGAGTTCGAGTCGACTGTGCCCATCCGGCGTGCGCATCATGGCGATCTCGACCCGCTGGTCCCCGAGCCCGGTCACCCGCCCGGCCCACTCGCCCGCCACCATGGCCCGCCCCTCGAGCTCCAAACCGAGCTCCTGGAAGAAGTCGATCGCCACCCCGAGATCCTCGACGACGATCCCGACATTGCTCATGGTGACTGTCATGCGGTTCATCGTAGGAGCATCGCCGCACCGAATCCGCGATCGCGCGGTGCATTCCATCGTCGCCATGAGTTGAGCCACGCTGTCCACCGAAGCACGGGTCAGACGGAGCGCCGAGATGAAGGAATTCTTGTGGTCTCGGCGTGCCAGGGAGACCCTTGAGGATACCGGTTTGGCCGTGGGCGACACTCGGATCCGACGCACTCCTGGCTTGCGTCGCGAAAAGGTCGCGGTGCTCGCCGGGGTGAGATATTGCGATGTCACCTCTCCCTACAGCAGCCCCATGATTCGGCGCGGCACGAGCGCGGATCGTGGTTGATCGGTTAGGCGGTGGTGGAACCGCCACCACCGGTCCGCGGACCCGGGACACGGGGTTCGGCGCGGGCGGGCTTCCCCAGATCGCTCTTGGACCACATTGCTACAACCAGACCGGTAGAAGCATCCTGAAATGCCGATTACATCGCGTCGTGTTTGACCTCCACGCAGTGCAAGTGGTCGATGAACGCCCAGTACGTCCGCAGGGCGATCTACCCGCCGACCCACGAATGTGGTCGACAGCGCGCGGGGTGATCAGTTGAATCGGGGGCATGATGCGTGTCCGGTTCGAGCTGGCGCCCCTCGAGAAGGTTGTTCCGTGGGGGGAGCATCGCCGTCTGCATTGGTTCGGGCTCACCCAGGGGTGGTACTGCCTGGAGGTTGGTGGTGTCGAGCTGCTGAGATATGCCGAGCGGACCACGAACATGATTGGCGATGGCGGCGCTGCCGTAACGTCGTGGGTGGACTATTACGTGGTGCGGCTGTGGGAGGACCTGCTCGCCGTTCTGCCCTCGGCCCTCGAGCCGGTGCCGGATGATTTGGCGAAGTTTTTCGCCGCTGGCGCCGAGGAGTGGGTCGACGCCGGCGATCCGGATCTCCTCGACAATCCAGCGGTCGAGGCCGCCTCCGAGGCGTACAGCCTGCGATGGACTGACACCTCGTATCTGCGATTCGGGCCCGCGTTTCGGTGGTGGCGCACCCTCGGCCCCGAGGACACGGTCACTGTGGCGTGGCAGTTCACACCCGATCCCGATGGTGAGATCACGTTCTCCGCGCCGCTGTCGGGCCTGAGGACGGTGAGCACGGAGGAATTCGTGTCTGCTGTAATCGATTTCGACCACCGATTACTGCAAGCCATGCAGGAGCGTGTGGACCACCTGGCTGTGGCCGGTGTCGTCCCGGGGATCGAGCTCGATATCCCTGCGCTGATTCGGGAACAGGTGCAGCGCCGGACGTGGTTGCCGCAGGCGCTGGTCCGGCAGGACGAAACCGACTGGGCCGCCGTACGTGCAGGCGCGGCGATCCTGGCTCCGCATCTGGCGTGAACGCACGGAAATGCCGCTGATCGCGCAGGCTGCTCCGGGCCTTGGGAGCGCAGAGTCGGCCCAACTCACCGGGGTCGGCGTGTCCTGCTACACCTGGCTCAAGCAGGGGCGGGGCATCAACGTGTCCGGTGAGGCGCTGGACGCGATCGCCCGAGTGCTTCGGTTGGAGTCGGTCGAGCGGAAACATCTTTACCTGCGCTGAAACACCGGAGCGACCCACAGGATCGTCGGTATGTATCGTTTTGCCAACCGCACCGTTCTCATCACCGGCGGTACCTCGGGCATGGGCCTGGCCACCGCACGTCGCCTCCTCGACGAAGGCGCCTTTGTCGTCGTCACGGGACGTGACGACGACCGATGGTGCAGTGCCGCAGCCGAACTCGATGCGAGCCAACGGGTGCTGACCGTTCGCGCCGACGTGGCGAACCCGACGACCTCGATGCCCTGATGCACTCCACCCAGCGCTGGCGTGGCCACCTCGACGCCGTCCGGGATATTCAAACCCGCCTCGGAACTCACCGAGGCCGACGTCGACCAGTCTGTCGACATCAACTTCAAAGGCGTGTTCTTCACGGTTCCGCGGTCGTCCTCAACGCCTCGTGGACGCTGTACCGCGGCCTACCGGCGACGCCACCACCGACCCCGAGGCCGACGCACGCAACGCCGCACAGGTACCGCTGGGCGCCGTCGGTCACGGCGCGGAAGTCGCTGCGGCGGTGACTTTTCTGGCTTCCGACGACGCCTCCTACATCACCGGGCAGGACCTCGTCATCGACGGCGGACTCGTCGGTTCGTTCCCCAACCGGTGACCATCACCGGAAGGAGTCGATGTTCTCCTCGGCCCACTGCTCGAAGGTCCTGGCCGTCGACCCCGTCACCCGCGTGACGGTGTCACGCACCCGCAGCAGCGCGTCGTTTACATCGCCACCCGTCACATCTAGGACGGCGTCGGCGGCGTCCTCCCCGAAGACCGCGACCATCCTTGCCCGGGCTTGCTCGCGGGTGATCTCGGTGACCTCGACGTCGCGGTGCAGCAGCCCGGCGATGGTCGTCACCTGCTGACGCGCGCTCACCGGTGCGGGGCCGGTGAGCGCATACCGTTGCCCTCGGTGCCCGGGCTCGGTCAGCGCGACCCGGACCACCGAGGCGATATCGGCGGGGTGAATCGTGGGGAGCCCGACGTCGGCGTAGGGCAGCTGGACGGGCAGACCCGCCTGGATGGTCGGCGCCCACATGAGCGCATTGGACGCGAACTGCGTCGGCCGCAGAATCGTCCAATCCATTCCACTGGCCTCGAGAATCTTCTCCACCGACGCCTTGTCGACTGCGGGACCGAGGTGAGGGTGGGTCTCCACGGTGATCGACGACACCAGAACCACATGGTCGACACCGGCTCGGCGGGCGCGGTCGATGATCTCGGCGTCCGGCCCGATCCCCGGCACGAGGAACATCGACCGCACTCCCTCCAGCGCCGTCGCCACCGAGGCGGGGTCGGCCAGGTCGCCCTCGACCGCCTCGACCCCCGCCGGGAAGGCAGCGCCGGAAAGATCACGAGTGAGTGCCCTGATCGGCTCGGAGCTGAACGCCCGCAACTCTTTCAGCAACGGGCCGCCGATATTTCCGGTGGCCCCGGTAACCAGAATCATGAGCATGTCCTCTCGCGTGGTGATCGACGAACGCCACGCTAAGACCTCAACTCGACTTGGGGTCAAGGAGTTCTGGGTCAGTGCCGACGGCGCACCGGCCGGGCGCGGTCGCGTCCTGTTCTGACAGCATGGCGAGGTGATGAAGGCCCTGCGCGCGGCGCGAGACAAAGCACGGCGGTTGCCGGGCGCTGTCTGGTACCTGGCGGTCGGTGGCGTCACCGCTCTGCTCGCGCTGTTCGCGGTGGTCGGCCTGCTGATCGTCGGCGCTTTCTGCTTGATCGGGGTCGGCATACCGGCACTGCCCGAGGCTGTTCGGCTGGTCCGGCCGTTGGTGTCGTTCGATCGGCGCCGGGCGGCACGGTACCTCGGTGAGCCTGCGGTGCAGGCCTATCAGCCGTTCACCGGTGGACTGCGGCAGCGGGTCGCGACGGTGTTCACCGATCCGGCGAACCGCCGAGACTTCGGCTGGTTGGCAGCCCACGCGCTGACCGGCCTCTACCTCGCGGTATTCGCTCTCGCGCTCCCGCTCAGCACCCTCATTCAGCTGACAATCCCCGCATTCTGGCAGCTGATGCCGCCGGGGGAGGAGTTCGCCAGTTTCGGCTTCACGGTCGACTCGTGGCCGAGGGCGATTCTGAGCTTCGTCCTCGCAGTACCGGTGGCCCTGGTGACCCTGCAACTTCCGGTCGCCGCGCGCTGGCAGGCGATGGCCACCCGCGCCCTGCTGAAACCACCCGAAGGCGCCCTGCTGGCCGACCGGGTCGCGGCCCTCACCGCCACCCGCGCCGCCGCGCTCGACGCGCACGGCGCCGAACTGCGCCGCATCGAGCGCGACCTGCACGACGGGGCGCAGGCCCGGCTCGCGGCGGTGATCATGCAGCTCGGACTGGCCGACCAGCTGCGCGACCAGGACCCGGAAACCGCCCGCGAGCTCGTGCGCAAGGCGCAGGACACCGCGACGGCCGCGCTGGCCGAGCTGCGCGATGTGGTGCGCAACGTGTATCCGCCGGTGCTCACCGATCGTGGCCTGGCCAGTGCGGTCGCGGCCGTGGCCGCCCGCAACCCGATTCCCTGTGCGCTCGAGCTCCACGAGGTGGGCAGGCGACCCGCCGCGGTGGAGGCGGCGGCGTACTTCGTCATCACCGAGGCACTCACCAACGCCACCAAGCATTCCGGCGCCTCGGGCATCTCGCTGGTGCTGGGCGGTGCTCCCGAGCTGTTGACGATCGAGATCCGCGACGACGGCGTGGGCGGCGCCGTGGAGACCTACGACGGCGGGCTGGCCGGAATCCGGCGCAGGGCCGAGGCACTCGACGGCCGGATGGCGCTGACCAGTCCACCAGGTGGCCCTACTGTAGTGCGGGTGGAGTTGCCGTGCGGGTCATGATCGCCGAGGACAATGCCCTGCTGCGCGAGGGCCTGGTGCTGCTGCTGAGCACGGCGGGTATCGAGGTGGTCGCCGCCGTGGACAACGCCGACGACTTCCTCACGGCGGTGGCCGCTGATCGCCCGGACGCGGTGGTCGTCGATGTGCGCCTGCCGCCGACGTTCACCGACGACGGCTTACGCGCGGCCGTCAGCGCCCGCAAACTGCACCCCGGACTGCCCGTGCTGGTGCTGTCGTCCTGGGTGGAGGACAGCTACGCCGCGGAACTGCTCGGCGACGGGATGGGTGGTGTCGGCTATCTGCTCAAGGAGCGCGTCGGCAAGGTCGATCGCTTCCTCGATTCGCTGCGCCGGGTCGCGGCGGGTGGCACCGCGATGGACCCCGAGGTGATCTCGCAGCTGCTGGTGCGGCGCAAAGCCGACGACCCGATGGCCGCGCTGACCGCCCGCGAGCGCGAGGTGCTCGCGCTGATGGCGGAGGGCCACAACAACGCGACCATCGCCGAGCGGTTGGTAGTCAGCGAAGGCGCTGTGCACAAACACATTCGGAGCATTTTCGCGAAGCTCGGGCTGTCTGCCGAGGACGTCGGCCATCGGCGGGTACTCGCCGTGCTCGCCTACTTGAACGCGTGAAGCCCTGAACCCGTGCAGGGTTCAGGGCTTCGCCCGATTCCGGTCAGTCGGCTCGACAGGTCATGTCGTCGGTGGGCAGTGTGCCGTCGCGGAAGTAGGTGTTCACGGCCGAGTACACGCAGGAGTTCTGGTAGCGCCCGAAGATCCAGTGGATCGGCACGTCCTGGAGGGTGACCATGCGCGAAGCGCTCAGATCTTCGTGCAGGGCGACCGCTCCGTCGTAGGTGGTCCTGGTGTCACCGGTGGATTGCACGATCAGGGCAGGCACCGAGTTGCGCACCACCGTCGTCGGTTCGACCGGCGGTGCCCAGAACGCGCACGGGGTGATGTTGTTGGTGAACCCGGCGAACAGCGGCTGGGTGGCGCGGGCGGCCTCGATATTGCGCCGGTAGAACTCGGGATCGCGCGGCGTGGCCACATCACCGCACATGATCGCCATCTGCGACGAATTGTCTTTCGGCCGTGCCTTCAAGGCGAATCCGAGGGTGGAATCCAATGTCTCGTCGGGCTGGGCCGGTTTGCCCGCGGCGGCATCGGCGATGGTCCGGATTTGTCGGGCCACCATCTCGTACTGGTCGGGGCTGTCCAGCCCGACGAACAACACCACCGGCAGCCAGTGTTCGTCGATCTCATACTCGCCCAACCGGATCGGCGTGACGGCGGCCCGTCCGATCAACTCTTGAACGGCCTCGCGAACCTGGGCGCGGCTGGTACCGAAGTGGTATTCCGCGTCGCGTGCCGCGACCCACTCCGCCCACAGATCGAACGCGGCCTCGTTGAGCGGACCCATGGCCTGCATCATGCCGACCGGCCCGTACTCGTCCGGGTCGGCCGCGCTGTCGAGCACCATCCGGTCGCTGCGGTCGGGGAACATCTGCATGTACACCGCACCGAGGTAGGTGCCGTACGAGGTGCCGAAGTAGCTGATCTTCTCCGCGCCGAGAAGGCCGCGGATGACGTCCATGTCCCGTGCGGTGTTGCGGGTGGTGATGTGGGGCAGCCGCGCCCCTTCGGTAGCGGCACAACGGGCGGCCAGATCACCTTGCATCGCAACGGATTCCGCGAAGCCGGCCGCGTCGAGGCCCGCCGAATGCAACCCGAAGCCGACCGGCCACTTGCAGTCGACGGCCGACGAGCGACCGACACCACGAGGGTCCATCCCGATGAGGTCGTAGCGAGCCCGCACCTCGGGCGTCATCGCCTTGCCGACATCGACCATGAAGTCCAGACCTTCACCACCGGGACCGCCCGAATTCGACAGCATGACGCCGCGCTGCGGGTCGGTACCGGCGATCCGGGAGATCGCCACCGTAAGAGTCGGCCCCTGCGGGTCGGCGTAATCCACCGGCACGGTGACGTCGGCGCACTGTGCCCCCGCCTCGTCCAGTTTCGGAACCCCGCAGTCTTTCCACTCCAGATGCTGACCGGTGAACCGGGCAGGCACCGCGGTGTGGGACTCCGCCTCGGCATCGGGACCGGCACAGCCGATCAGGGCGGCACAGGCCATCAGGCCGGTCAGGGCGAGAGGCAGCCCTTTGGCGCGTTTCACTGTTTCTCCTCGAAAGTTGTTCGGCCGCATAGGGGAGCGGTCGGGCAGGCGATCACGACGCGCACAGGGCGGCGTCCAACACGCCGTTGACCGCATCCGCCTCTTCCTCGGTCGTCGGCAACTGGTTGACCGTGACGGTCACCGCAGTGCCATCGGCCGTGACGCCGTTGCGCGTCTCGAAACCAGGAATGCTGCCGCCGTGCCCCCACACCTGCGCACCGCACGACGCGGTCCGATGGATCAGAGCGAGCCCGTAGTCCGCGCCCGGCATCCGGTCGAACGGCACGGTGCGCTGCATCTCCGCCAATTGCGCAGGCGGCAAAAGCTTTCCGGACAGCAACGCGATGAAGAAGCGGTTCAGATCGGTCGCGGTGGCGACCATGTCACCGGCGGTGGCAGCCCAGGACGGGTCGAAGTCGGTGAAATCGACCGGCTCACCGTCGACCCGATGGTAGCCACGGGCATGCGGGCCACGGATGCCGGTTTCGCGGGAAGCGGGCACATAGGTGTCGCGCAGACCGAGCGGCTCGAGGATCCGGCGCCCGATCTCGTCGGCGGCCGGATTGCCCGTCACCCGTTCGATCAGCAGACCGGCCAGCAGGTAGTTGGTGTTCGTGTACACCGATTTCGCGCCCGGTTCGAACTGTGGTGGTGTTGTCATCGCCCGCCGAACCAACTCGGTCATCTCGAAGTGCTGCCACCGCAGCGCCTCCTCGTCCGGGTCGAGCTGTTCGGAGTTCTGGGCTGTGATGCCGTCGCCGGAGCCACGACCGAGGTAGTCGGGCACCCCACTGGTGTGCTGCAACACCTGCCGCACGGTGATCCGGTTGCCGTCGTTGCCGCTGCCGCGCACCACCCCGGGCAGGTAGCGCTCGATCGACGCGTCCAGGTCGACCTTCCCCTCGGCGACCAGTTGCATGATCACCGTGGTCACGTAGGTCTTGGTGTTGCTCCCGATCCGGACGCGCGCGTCCGCCGGGAACGGTGCGCCGGTACCCAGGTCACCGACGCCCGCACTGAACGTCCGATGTCCGCCGGGCCCGTCGACCACCACCTGCACACCCGGGAACCCCTGGCGAACCACCGCGTCCATCGCGGCAGCCACCGCAGGTGGCGGCATCGTCACCACCTCGTCCGATGCCCCCACCGACGCCCCACTCCCGCACGCGGCCACCGCGAGCACCGCACCCACCACAACAACTGAAAGGCCCGCTTTACCGGAGTTCCACCGAAATCGGTTCATGAGCAGTGTCTTTTCTCCTGTTCGAGCCGGAAATCATCGGTGCGTTCCCGACGATTTCGAGCCTAGGAATCGACAACCCGCCCGCCCATGCCACGCGCACCCGAATACGGGTTCCCGCCTGCTGTCCTGCGGCGGTAGTGCCAGCACCACCACACCCGCTCACCGACCGTCCAATTCCTCGACCTGCTCGCGGTCCATGAACACGCATCGCTCTTGCGGCGGCTGCCGCTATCCCGCCATACCGGCGTACGCCACGGCGAGGAATCTTGCGCGGGTTTGAGCCAACGGGAAGCCGTGCGCTGACCCCGGGCGCGTGCGCGACGCTAGATGTTCGAGGTGACGCGTCGATCGATCGCCGCCAAGGCGTACTCGGCCCAGCGAATGTTCTCCTGTTCGAAGGAGATTCCGCGCAGCAGGGTGAGATAAGGTCCGATGCGCTCGGCCTCGGCGAGGTAGGCCTGTTCGCTGCGGCCGTCGAGCAGTCTGTTCCGAAGGCGTTCGTACCGAGCTAATTTCGCTCGCGCCCATTCCATCCGCTCGGCGAGCGCCGCCCGCGCCGCCGCGGTGTCCTCGACGTCCATGCCCTGGACCTTGACCACCACCTCGTCGCGGATCGCGGTCGGCTTGGCCGCCGAGGCGATGAATTCGTGCAGTGCGGCACGCCCGGACGGGGTGATGGAGAGTTGCAGCAAGGGTTCTTTGCTGAGCATTTGACCTGCCCTGGCGGAATCTATTGCCCGAGTGGGCGATTGGCGGTCGGGATGATCTCCTGGCGTCATGTTTGGTTGATCGGCAGGATGGTCAACATGCCTGCCATTTCCGAGAGTTCCGCCGGGGCAGCCGATGTGGCTGTGGAAAACGACTACGACAGCTTCGCTGAGGGGTATGCGGCCGAAACCGAAACCAACCTCATCAACGGCTATTACGCGCGGCCCGCGATCGTGGACCTTGCCGGAGACGTGACCGGCAGGAAGATACTCGACGCCGGCTGCGGCTCCGGTCCCATCTTCGCGGCTCTGCGTGACCGCGGTGCCATTGTGACCGGCTTCGACGCCAGCGCCAAGATGGTGGAGCTGGCTCGTCAGCGACTCGGCGCCGAAGCGGCCCTGCAGGTCGCCGATATCGGCAGCCCATTGCCGTTTCCCGACGGTGCGTTCGACGATGTCATCGCGTCGCTGGTGCTGCACTACCTGGAGGACTGGACTGCGCCGCTGGCCGAGTTGCGGCGCGTTCTGAAGCCCGGCGGCCGGCTGATCATGTCCGTCAATCACCCACTCGTCTTCAAATTGCTCTATCGCGACGCCGACTACTTTGCGACCGTCAAGCACTCCGACGAATACACTTTCAACGGTCAGAAGGCCGTGCTCACCTACTGGCATCGGCCGTTGCATGCGATGACCGACGCTTTCGCCATGGCGGGCTTCCGCACCACTGTCATCAGCGAACCGCCTCCGGCGCCAGGCGCCCGCGAACTCTTTCCAGACGCGCTGGCGAAGTCCACCTCTGGGGCGTTCCTGAGCTTCCTGTTCTTCGTTCTGGAGGCCGTTCAGCGCTGAGACCCTGCTGCTTCCCCGAAGGTATTGCGTCCCTGGGGTCATCGAATCCAAGGATGCCGAATTCGGTCGCTGCCTGGTTCGCTGGACGTGGCGTCGACCTGGGCGAGCTTGTCGTCGACGCCGCTGCAGCTGACCTGCAGGCCCTCGACTTCGTCTAGCCAGCCTTCGCGTTTTGCCTCGATGATGCGGGCTTCGAGGTTTGTCGCGGTCTCTTCGAGCCTGGCTCGTCGGGGCGGTCCGGTCTACTCGGTCCAGGTCACGGCACTGGTGTTCACCGGCCGCGTCGACTCCGACTGCCGCGCTGATCGGCACCGCCGTCGCCTGCTCCGCCATCGGTCTGGCGCGTCATGCTGCCGATGCGAGTGTTCTACGCCTACAACGACACCCGCACCCCCGCCCTGCTCAACCTGATCATGGTCACCACCAAGGTCAGTATTCTCGTCGCGGTCGCCACCCTGCTGGCCGACCGCACCGTGATCGTCATGCTCAGCGTCGCGAGCTCGTTGGCCTACGTCGTCGGCGCGATCGCCGGTCACATCCTGCTACGTCGCCGCCACGGCCTGCTCGGCTTCTCCACCGTCGCCACCACGGTCACCCGCGTCGTCGGGGCCACCGCAGCGATACTCGCCTTCGCCATCGCCGCCTACGTCATCGGGATCCCTGAGCTGCGCGCAATACAGACGCTGTTGCCCCGCCGATAACAGAGGCGACTCACGAAGATCGACTGGACCATTCGAAAAGAATTCTTTCTAGAACACGTCGATCACGTCGATCTACGGGTAAGGCATGACTTCCGGCTGCGCCAGGCCGGTGACCGTTGCGGTGAGGTCGGCGCGGCCGAAGACGCTGTCGAACCAGGTGCGCAGGTAGGTGCGTTGCAGGTCGATCGAGCGGGCCGGGTCGATGACACCGACCGCCTTCTGTCGCACCTCACCGGGAAGGAGCCCGGTGTCGGCGAGACGGGCAAGGATCAGTTGCTGGTCGCAGAACGACATGTGCTGAGTTCCCCGTACCCGCAGCGGGACCTTCAGTCCGGTGTTGTTCTGCCAATACGGCTCCCAGCCCGGCTCACCGAACCACGGCGAGAACTCACCGGCCAACATCAGCAGCGGTTGGTCGAGACCGCTCTCGGCGACGGATCCGAGCACCGGACCGTCCAAGTTCACCCCCGCCCGGATCCGGGAGTCCTCGTGTAGGGCTTGCATAGTGGTCGACCCCCCGAGCGAGTGCCCGAACATCGCCACCCGGCTCGAGTCCAGGTTCTCGATGAGTCCGACCGGTAGCGCCTTCGCGCTCGGCTCGTCGGTGTGGGCGGCGGTCAGTTCGTCGAGGACGAAGCGGGTGTCGGCCACCCGGGTGGGCAGCAACAGGTCACGCAGAACTTCCTGAGGGGAATCCAGCGGTACCTGTGTCAGAGCGGTGCGACCGTCGGGGAACTCGACGGCGAACGATTCGTGGGTGTGATTGAGGGCGACGACCACGTAACCGTGGCTGGCGAGATCCTCGGCTTGGGCGGTGCTCCAGCCGGTGGCGTCGCCCATTCCGGGAGAGTTCAACAGGACCGGGAACCCACTATCGCGCTTGCGGACCGGTGCGTCGCGGCGGCTGTGGCTCGAGGCGAGGGTCCAGGTGCCGGCGGGAACGTCGAGCTCGCTGAGGAATTCCTCCTGCGCGGTCGAAGCACCCGACGGCATCCACGGTGCGGCCTGGGCCGCGGTGTGCTCGGCGGGGTACCAGATCTGGGCCAGCACTTCTCGTGGCCCGCCGGTCCACGGATCGGTGCGGTTCCTGTCGATCAGATGCCATTCGGTGACCCCGACCGAGGACAGGCCGGTCGGGGTGGGCAGCTCCACGCTCACCACGGTCGGCGCCTGCGGGGCCGCAACGCCCAGTCCCGCGCCGCTACCCGTTGCAACCAGTGCCATCGCCAGGGCTGCTGCGACGCGGCGTAATCCGTTGCCTGCCAATGCCTACCCCCACATCGAATCGGTTATGCGTGGAGCCTACAAGCGCGTGCGCCGGGTTGCTTCGTCCAACGGCCGCTTGTAACGAGTTGTCCGGTAGGCGTCTCGTTTTCCGAACACCTGCATTGCCACCTTCGGCGAGACCTCGCCCATCCCATGTACCAGGTGTCAGGGTCGTGGTTGCGAGGAGGTGGAAGGTGTCGTGGGGGAGTTCTCGTCGGTGTGTACTTACGCGATGTAGTCAGCGCGGATGAAGGCTGCCCCTTCGGTAGTGGCGGCCTGAGCGATGCTGGAAGCGAACTCGCTCAGGTACCCCTTGATCGCTGCCTTGCCGCGGCGGATCATCCCGGGGTCGGGTTCTTCACGAACGACCTCGGCCATCACCGAGTCGATGATGTCGCGGACGTCGCTCTCCTGCTCGTCGGGCAAGCCGATCGCGGAGAGGTTCGCGAGCAGATCGGTGAGGACTGTGGCTCGTAGCCCGGGGCGATCTGGCGAGTGCTGGACTGCCCCTGGTTCAGGGTGCCGCTGTTGTCACAGGCCAGCTGGACCGTGTTGCCGATGCACAGGGGTCACCTGCGCGGCCGGGTCTGCTCGCGTGAAGTACCTTCGGCGAGAACAAGATCGATACATCGAAGCCGTCTGCGCGGCGACAGGAGTTACGGATGGCAGCCTACGTCGTAGTCGAGGCCGAGGTACACGACGAGCAGGTTGGCTTGGCGTACTGGAAGCTGGCTGAGCCCTCGATTCGCCAGTACGGCGGCCGATATCTAGTGGCCGCCGTGCCCGAGGTTCTGGAGGGCGACTGGCCGGGGCGTGTGGTTGTGCTCGAGTTTCCCGATCTCGATCAGGTCAGGGCATGGTACGACTCACCGGAATACCGCGCCGCTCGTGAAATCCGGAAGTCCGGCGTTTCCGTGCGGCTGGTCTTCGCCGAAGGGATGTGAGCGGCTCGGACGCGCTGCGGCAGACAACGTCCGCTTCTGCCGCTGAGCACTCGGTGGGCCGCTGAGATCCGATGCGGCTCCAGACATCCGCACATGCCGATGTCTGGCCGAACTAGGGCTTGAGCCTCGCAAATTCGACATGTAGTGACACGTCGGCTTACCAGCAAACTGTGACGAGCCGTGCGAGCTGTCGGCGAGTTGCGTTGGTGCCCTGTACGTCCCGATCCTCGATCCCGACTGGGGTCTGGAGCGGATGCTGGTAGCGATGTCAGGTAGCTACGCGCTGGATGTGGGTCGGTGCTAGATGCTGTGCCTGCGGCTTCCTGGTGTGCCCCCAACCGATTGCAGGAGGGCGCAAACCGCTTGTGCCGCAGCTGGTCGGCCCGGTTTACGACTCACAGCCGGAATTGTTGCGCAGCACGCAGAACTCGTTGCCTTCGGGATCAGCGAGGATCACCCAGCCCGAGCCATCAGGGTTCCGGTGATCGGCGACAAAAGTAGCACCGATGCCGCGCAGCCGGTCCACCTCCTCATCGCGTGAGTTCTCGGGGCGCAGACACAGGTGGATCCGGTTCTTGATCGTCTTGGACTCGGGTACCTGGTTGAAATGGAGTACCGGGCCCTCGGCGAGCAACACTTGAGTCTCCTCGGCACCCGGTCCGTCCTCCGGATGCGTCGGGCTGCCGGTGACAGCGCTCCAGAACAGAGACAGCGCATAGGCATCCGCACAATCGATCGCCACGTGCTGCACTCGAGAGACCATGCCGCGATCATTCCCGAACGCCACGCCGGGAACCACCGAATTGCGGCATCTGGTGGGCCGAAATCGTGCTGTGATCGCCGACGTGAGGAGTTCGCCACGCGAATTCGTTTCCCCGTCGCCCGCGTCCCCTCTTGGATCTGCCCGGGAACGCACGAACCTGTGACAGCTACTCTCAGCAGGATTTCTGGTCAGCATTCTCGCGCGCGAGGCCGCTGCCGGACGCAAGCTCCAGGTGAGGTGTCGCAGGTTCGATTCCAGCGATCAAGAACCTGCGACGTGCGCTTCGCTCAGTCGACCGAGTGATCAACAGCCCGTCTGGATGCCGAGCAGCGGTCTCGCCAGTTCACAGTGGCCCACTGGAAGATCGCAGGTTCGATTGCGGCAGGACACACACACAAAATGGGGCAACCGCCTGGTCATCGCGGATTCCTACACGATCTAGCGATCCCGATTCGCCGGTTCCGAACCTATCGCGTTGCCGTCTCCGTTGGGCCCACGGCGTGGCACGTCGACGATGGGAACGCAGGCGAGCCTGGGATCTGCTCTTATGAACTGGTGATTGAAGCCGTTTGCTCTGGTGATTGGAGTCGGTCGGGCCGTGCGGCTTCGAGCGGTTAGGAATGGCTGGGCGGCGGCGCGTCGCTGTTCGGGTGGAAGCAGCGCACGCCGTCGCGTGCCGGGATGTCACCGCCGGTCGGATCACCACACGAGAGTTGGACTCTTGTAGACCTCGACTCTGCCGTCGCTCCATTCCACCGCCAGCTCGGAGTGGTACCTGCGGCCCGCGGTCGGGTCGCCCAGGTCCGGTGGGCGATACGCCTGGGCCCGCTCACACGGTTCCTTAGTCGGCTCGAAGACCGGCCCGAGGTAGTCGCTGTCGTCGTCGTACAGACCAATCGTGATGGTGCAGTCGTCCGAGACATTCGTGGTGGCCCAATAACTGAGACTGCCGGAGTGGTCCTTCATCACGCAGATCCGCAGATCATTCGGACCGTCACACAGCTCCTGTCCAGGGGGTGTGGTCGACGAGACCGGGGGTGCGGGGTGCGAGTTGGTGACCGGTGTCCCACCACTGCTGGTATCAGCAGTGGTGGGAGTCGAGTTGGTGGCGCACTGCACGACGATCGCGAGGATCGCGATCGGAATTGCGACGACCGCGGCTATCCCGCTGATCTTCGGCCAGTCGGGGCCGGTAGGCCCGCCGCCACTGCCGCTTCCGAAAGGTGTCGGGTCAGCCGTCATTGTTCTGTTCTCCCCCTGGGTATTCCGTGAAGTCGGCTCGGTGTCGGAGCCGAACTGTCACCGGTGCTCTCTGTCGATCTGGTCAAGTACCTCGCGAACCGAGGACAGCAGGTTCACACGGACAAAGTACCGCTCGATCGCGGCCTCTTGGCGGTTGTCGAGGTGCTTCCTCTCGATGAGCCATCCAGGCTGCCACGGCCGCAGCGGCATCGACCGGAACGCGTGCCGCTGTGCGGATTTCACGCCCGAAGGGCTCTTCGCGCCGGTGAGGTCCTTGATGCGCGCGGGTGTAGCGCTGCCTCCCTCAGCGACCAGGATCCGCAGCGTCTGCCTGCCAATCCCAGGTAGCGCCGCGAGGAATCTCTTGATCGTGGAACGGTTCCCGCGGCCGGATGGCGACGAACACGGACGACAGTTGCGTCAAGCGATATCGAACCCGCCCGGTGCACGCACCAGTGGCGGCCCCGGGCATGTCCTGCGGAATATGGGGGGTTGTCACGGTGGTGACGCCGCTAGCGGTCTGTCGAGTCGCCGGACCGCTGGTGTTTGCTGTGTTGTGTAACTGCCCGACCTGCCCGGCCACCGCCTAATAGTGCACAGCCCGGCCGCGGGAACAGAACAGTCCTCATCACCGGCGGCACCTCGGGCATGGTCTGGCCACGGCCCGGCGCCTGCTCGACGAGGGCGCCTACGTTGTCATCACCGGCCGCGTTGAAGACCGATTGCACTGCGCCGCAACCGAACTCGACGCCGGACCACGTGTCCTCGCGGTCCGGGCCGACGCCGCGAACCTCGACGACCTGGACGCCCTGATGCGTTCGATCAGCACCTGGCGCGGCCACCTCGACGCGATCTTCACCAACGCGGGCACCGCCATCTTCACCACGATCACCGAATTGACCGAAGCCGACGTGGACCGATCCTTCGACGTGAACTTCAAGGGCGTGTTCTTCACCGTGCAGAAGGCCCTGCCGCTATTGAAGGAGCGGCGGCCTCGTCGGTTCCTTCCCCAACCGATAGTGGCCGCATCGTCCGCCGCCCGAGCGGGCCGCCATCTGATACAACAGGATGGCGAAGGCATTGTGCGGGAACAGGATCGCGCGGATGGGTGGACGATGACCGGCGAACAGCGCGGTGCGCACAACGGCTTGGCGAAGCTGGTCGCGTTCATCGCGATACCGATCGGGTTGGTTCTTCTCGGCGTCGGAATCTTCGGCTACGTCAATGATCCCGACGCCGCACCGATCTGTGACGGGAAGGCCATGACGCCCGGTACGGAGTGCTGGACGTACGGGGACTCGCACGGGGTGACCAGCTACGAGGAGCTGGCCGAGAGACAACGCCAGAATCTCGAATCGGCGCGGGACATGGTGCCGATCGGGGCGGTGATCTTGTTGATCGGTATCGCCGCTTTCGCAGTGTCGCGGCAGGGCACGTCGAGCGGCGGTGCCGTGCCGCGCGCGGTGCCGGTCCCGCAGACCCCGAGCAAGCCCGCCGACGAGATGAACACCCTGCTCGGCATGGTCCTCGGCAATACGGCGGTCGCCAACCGGCTCATCGGCTTCGAACTGCGGGCGGATCCGTCGGCCGATCGGGCGACGGCGATCGATCGGGCCATCGAGCGGCTTCGGGCGGACCGAGGTCGGCACGGCTGACCCGCTTGCACGTCAAAGGGCCCCTGACCTAATGGTCAGGGGCCCTTTGATCGCTCTCGGTCAGCGCGGCGACGCGGCCTCGTCGGCATGCTCGGCGGCGTACTTCTTGGCCGCCGGGTAGTTGGCCTTGCCACTGGGCTGACGCATCATCTCGTCGACGGTCCAGTACGAACGGGGCGCCTTGTAACCGGCGATCTTGGTGCGGGCGTGGGCATCCAGCTCGGTCAGGTCGATGGTGGCGCCGGAGCGGGGCTGGATGATCGCGGCGACGGTCTGGCCGTACCGGTCGTCCTTCAGTCCGATGACCAGCGCGTCGAAAACGTCCGGGTGCGACTTGAGTGCGCCCTCGACCTCCTCGGGGAACACCTTCTCGCCGCCGGTGTTGATGCATTCCGAACCGCGACCGAGCAGGGTGACGGTGCCGTCTTCCTCGTAGCGGGCGTAGTCGCCCGGCACGACGTAGCGCTTGCCACCGGTCTCGACGAAGATCGTCTTGGTCTTCTCCGGGTCCTTGTAGTAGCCGATCGGCACGTGACCGGTGCGCGCCATCCGGCCGGTGGCACCGGGTTTCGGCTCGACCAGGTTGCCGTCGTCATCGATCAGCGCGGCCTGCGCACTGAACTTCACCCGGGGACCCTGCGAATGGTCGGAATCCTTGCTCACCACACCGAGGCCCGTTCCGCCGCTCTCGGACGAACCGATGACATCGGTGATGAACACATTCGGGAACAGTTCGAGGTATTCCTGTTTCAGTGACTGCGAGAACAGCGCGGCATGGCTCGTGAACGCCCACAGCGACGACGAATCATAACTACCGGCCTTGTAGGCGTCGAGCAGCGGCTTGGCCATGGCGTCGCCGACAACGGTGAGCACATTGACGCGATGCTTTTCCACCGTCTGCCACACCACATCGGCATCGAACTGCGGAATGAAAACGACGGTGCCACCGGAGTTCAGGGCGATGAACGCCGCCCATTGCGCCGCACCGTGAATCAGCGGCGA
This sequence comes from Nocardia sp. GTS18, assembly GCF_013839555.1. Taxonomy (NCBI): domain Bacteria; kingdom Bacillati; phylum Actinomycetota; class Actinomycetes; order Mycobacteriales; family Nocardiaceae; genus Nocardia; species Nocardia sp. GTS18. Next base: position 56,278 of record NZ_JACBIU010000015.1, read on the forward strand.
CAGCGGCGCCATCACGATACCGACCGGGGACTGCTTGGCGTTGTTCGCCAGTTCCCATTCGTCCTTCACGTATTCACCGGTGACATGGTTGATACCGCCACCGAGCGCACGCCACACATCTTCGTGCCGCCACATCACGCCCTTGGGGAAACCCGTAGTGCCACCGGTGTACAGGATGTAGGTGTCGTCAGAACTGCGCTCGTCGAAATCCCGTTCGGGCGATTGCGCGGCGATGGCTTCGTTGTATTCGACACCGTTGTAGCGACTGAAATCTGCGTCCGAGGCGTCGTCTACCACCACCACGTCGGTGAGCTTCGGCGTCTGCGGCAGCACCTCGGCGACGATGTCGGCGTAGCGACGTTCGTGCACCAGCGCCACCAGGTCCGCGTTGTCGACGATGTAGCGGACCTCCTCGGCGGTATAGCGGTAGTTGATGCTGACCGAGATCGCGCGCAGCTTGTACGTCGCGATCATCGTCTCGAGCGCCTCGATCGAGTTGCGCGAGTACACGCCGACATGGTCACCCTTGCCGACGCCGCGCGAGGCGAGATGGTGCGCCAACCGGTTGGCGCGCTCGTCGAGCTCACGGTAGGTGACCTGCCGGTCTCCACAAATGATTGCGGTGCGATCGGGCACCGCGTCCACAGCATGTTCGAGCAGATCAGCGACGTTCAAAGCCATATCAGCAAGATAGAACGTGTTTCAGTTTTAGGCAATAGAACGGGTCGGATCCGGGTTGGTGTAGAGCAGTCCGTCGGACCACACGTACCGTGTGCCACCCCACCGAAGGGCCGACGCGACATCCGGGAAGAAGCCACTGCCGTTGAGGTTCGCGCTGGTGTTGCAGAGCACGGGGACGCCTGTGAGTGCCTCGTAGGCGATCAGGATCCGGGCCGCGGCGATATCGTCGGTTCGTTGGACGGTCTGCAGCCGTGCGGTGCCGTCGAGATGGATGACCGCCGGGATGCGATCGACCCAATCGGGGCGAATTTCGTGCTCGAACAGCATGTAGGGATCGCTACCCCCCGGCGTGAAGATTTCGGTGGCCCGGTCGGCGAGGCATATGGGCGCAACCGGTCGATAGTCGGCTCGGTCCTTGATCAGGTTGAGTCGCTGCTTCATTGCTGTGTCCCGAGCGGGTGCCAGAATGCTGCGATTACCCAGTGCCCGTGGACCGAGTTCGGCGCGGCCGGAAAGGACGACGACCGGCTCGTCGTATTCGTGCAGAATTCTGGCTACCCCGGCTTCATCGCAGGGCGTGACCGTCCATGATTCCGGAACCGTTCCGGTGCGAATGGGCGGACCGCTGAAGACGGACCAGTCGAGCGCTGTCAGCCCGGTGCCCCACATCTCGCAACACGCTGTGCCGATGGCGGCCCCGGCATCATTCGGAAATGGTGGTACCCACACGTCGGTGAACAGTCCCGACGCTCGTATCCGGCTGTTCCATTTGATATTGAGTGCGCATCCGCCACCGAGACACAGGTTTCGGGGAGCGCCGGGAAAGTGTTCGGCTACGACGCGAGCCAGCGCCGCGAGTAATCGTTGTCCCAGGTATTCCTGGAAAGTGGCGATGATGTCCGCATCGGACAGGCCGGGTAGGTAGGCATCTCGTTTCGCCAGTATGGCTTGGGCCATCGCTGCGGCGTTCTGTGGAACGACGCTCGGGAAGCTACCGAGCAGATCGTCGAATACCGGGAACGCCGCTTCCGATGGGGTGCCGAGGGCGGCGTAGGCCATGGCTTTGCCGGCCACGGAAAGGTGGTGGCGGATCAGGGCGTTCATGTCGAGGCCGCGCCCGTCGAGACGGAAGGGGCCGAAATGCGCGTTGAAGTCGGAGAAGAAGTTGCCGGGTACCCGCAGCAGCGAGGAGACGGCGCGGACCGACCGATCCGCGGGCCGGACGTCGTAGAGGCGCGGGGTCGTTCCGCCGTCCCACACGAGCACCAGCGAGTCTTCGTTCCGCTGCGCGAACGGGCTCGAACAGTACGACCCGAGTAGGTGGTTGGCGTTGTGGAAGTAGCTCGTATAACCCTTGCCCGAGCCGAAATCGTGTGCATCGAAGTGGTAGCGCTGCATCGGCTCGGACCGGCCCGGGGAGTCGGAGTACGCGGCGACCGGCAGGTGAACGGTCATATCGTCGCGTCGAAGTGGTACGGCCGGTTCGAACGGATCCTGGCCGGGCTGTGCCCACCACCCGTCGACGACGTAGGCGTCCACATCGCGATGGTCGATGCCCGCTGTGCGTAGGAGCTCCGGGACGCGCGAGGCGTCGCCCAGTGGGGTATAGCGATCGAGGTTGTCGATCTTCTCCATTTCGATGCTGGTGACCAACCGGCCGTTGTCGATAAGTGCGATGCCCCCGTCATGGGTTGCTTTGATCCCGCAGATCAGCATCGGATCCTCCTTCGTGTCGTGGCTGCCCGAGAACCGAGCGTGACTGCTCGAACGGCGTCGTCAGCGCTCGGACTCGCGACTCAGCACGAACATGCGCAGCTCTCGTTGGGATCGGGCGGCGTAGTCGGTGTAGTCCGGCCAATGCTCGATCACGTGGGCCCACAGTTCGGCGCGCTGCTCCGCGCGCACCGGATGTGCGATGACGGAGAACGTTTCACCCTCGACGCGGACTACCGCCCGCCCTGCGGCGGTCAGGTTGGCGGTCCATGCGGGGTGGGTGGCCTGGCCGAAATTGGAGCCGACCACGATCATGTCGTCGCCGTGTGGCACGTAGAGCAGCGAGACGGTCCGCTCGGCTCCCGTCTTGCGCCCCTTGGTGGTCAGCAGCAGGTTGGGAAAACCGCCGAGTGTCAGCAGCCCGACGCGTCCTCGGGTGAGGCGCTGGGCTGCGAGGTCGACCTTGGCCGCGAATTTGACGAGGGTCAGATAGTAGGGACTGTCTCCGAACGCCCGGACGAACCTCGACTGCGACTCCATAACACAATTCCCCTCACTTCAACTTGCAAGAACTGCAACAGGTTTCATTCATTAGAATGTAACGTGTTCTACCGCATTATGTCTGGCATTGTCCAGGCTACGTACAGTCGATGTAGCGCATGTGGGGAGCATCTGGATGAAGGACGAGCGACCAGTTGTCGTGGTGACGGGAGCATCGTCGGGAATCGGTGCCGCCGTGGCGCTCCGCCTCGGTGTGGCCGGTTGCCGAGTAGTCGCCACCGGGCGCGACGCCGCGCGGCTCGACGGTACTGTCGCCGCGATCCGGGCCGAGGGCGGAGCGGCGACAGCTGTCTGTCTGGATCTCACGGCCGCCGCTGAGATCGAGGCGTTCGCTGCGGGTTTCGGTGAGTCACACGGTGCGGTCGGCGCGCTGGTTCTGTGCGCCGGTGACGCCGACATAGCCACGGTCGAGGAGCTTTCTCCCGCTGGTCTTGCGGCCATGGTCGACGTGAATCTGATTGGTGCACACCGGCTTATCCATGCTCTACTGCCGGCGATGATCGAACGCCGTCGCGGTGACATCGTGGTCGTCAGCAGTGAGAACGTGACCCGGTTCAAGCCGATGATGGCTGCCTACACCGCCTCGAAGTGCGCCTTGGAAGCGCTGGCGGTGACCATGCAGAAGGAGTTGGAGGGGACCGGAGTTCGGACGTCGATCGTGCGGCCGGGATCGACGCGCACTGCCATGGGGAGCACCTGGGCGCCCGCCGAGCTCGGTGCGCTGTTCGGGTTGTGGGGGCGGTGGGGTCTGGCTCGTCATTCGGGGCGGATGGATCCCGACCATGTCGCGCAGGTGGTCGAATTCGTCCTCGGCGCGCCGAGGGAAATGAATGTGGCCTGTGTGGAGGTGCAGCCTGAAGCGCCGGTGGCTTCGGTCGAAGAGGCGAAAACTGTTGCGGCAAAATAGAACCTGTTCTACTGTCCATATTGGTACTGGTTCTTAGCAAGCTGAACGGGTCGACGGGGAATCTCGGCCCGGCGCTGGGTAGTAGAACCGCCCAGAGTGATTTGCAGACTGAACAGTCTGCGGAGGGGACATTGTGGCTCTTTTCGTGCGCACGGCGGGGACCAGCCGTCCGAGTGGCTACGCCCGCAGCCAATGGGATCCCGAGGCGGTGAACGGCACGGCTGTCGCAGCCCTGGCCGGGCAGGGGCTCGGCGACCATGCCTTCGGCACCGGTCTCGTCCCGGCCCGCTTCTCCTTGGAACTCCTGCGTCGGGTTCGCTTCGCGGGGCTGGAAACCACAGTGGTGACCACCCGCAAAGGCGCGAATATCGAAGTCCTGGACTGGAGTTCGCACCAGGAAGGGCAGCTCGTGGCGCGGGCGACCCTCACACTGCTACGCGAGTCGCGACAGCCACCCGGCGAGTTCTGGACAGTCGAGCACGGAGCGCGACCACCGTGCCCGCCCGGCCCGCCGACCAGGCCCGGCCTGTGGTGGAACCACGACGGTGCCGGACCGGACCTGTGGACCGAGCAGCCACGCGATGTGCAGAACGCGCAGCGCAAACGCATCTGGATCAACCATGTCGAGGCAATCGAGGGCGTGCCGATGTCCTCGGTCGCCCGATTGGCCGCGACCGCCGAGCTCACGAACACGATCACCGCCTTGGGATCGACGGGCATCGGCTACATCAACCACGACACGACAGCGGCTTTCACGCGCGCACCGGCCGAAGGCGGCCTCGGGCTCGAAGCGCACCAGCACCTGGCCGCGGCCGGGCTGGCTGTCAATGTCGCTCAGCTCTATGACGCCGAAGGCGTACTCGGAGTCGCCGTCGTGAGCTCGCTCTCGGTGGCCGAGCGCCGATTGGACCTCTCCGAAACGGAACCCGAATGGGCCGACTCAGGCAACCTGTCGCGGGCGCATCGCGCCAGTTAGGACTCGACATGACCCTTGTTCACTGGGACAAGTCTCGCATCATCGATGAAACATGCCGCGAATACAGCGAACTCGGCGATCGATTCGCCGATATCAGTGTGCGCGAACTCGACAACCCCACCCGCTGTTCGGGCTGGACCGTCCGCGGCGTGCTCGCCCATCTACTCGCGACCGGCGAAGACGTCATCGACGGAACGATCGGTACCCGGCCGCCGGACGTGCAGGCCCTCGCCTACCCACAGGCCACACCGCAGTTCTTCGCATCGGGATTCCGCTCGGTCGCGCAGCGTCTGCGACCACACCTGGAATCGCTGGACGACGCGATCTGGGCAGCGGACACCTACGGTGTCGCCGGGCAGCCCTTCGGAGTCGGAGTGCTCACGCTCGTGCACGAGATCGCCGTGCACGCCGATGACGTGGACGACGCGCTCGGCAGGCGAGTTCTGTTGTCCGACAGCGCGGTCACGATCTCGACCGAGTGGTTGTCGACCGAATTCGATCGCCTCGACTACCCGAGAACCAGGGTCGTCCTGTCCACCGGCCGGGAACTGACGGCCGGCAGCGGCGGCAAGGAGATGGTGCTCACCGGTACGCCACTGGATTTCGTGCGCGCCGCCACGGGACGAATCGACGCCGAGGTGGTCGGCGGACCGGCCGATCTGAACATCTACGGCCGGGACCGCAGACATGAAGGGGTCTAGGGAAGGGAGTGGCAGCTGATGAGTCCTAGTGTCGTAGAGCTCGGTACATCACCGGCGGGAGATCCCAGCTGGGTGGTGAAGGACTATCAGACGATCCGTCGTCTGCTGTCCGACGGCAGACTCAACAGGTTCCCGCCGGTGGATGTCGAATGTCCGGCCCGGTTCACCCACGCCGAGATCATCCGGTTCAAGCACCTCGATCCGAACGCTCCGCCGCCGCCGGACGACCTTATCCGGCGTACCGTCGCGCATGCGTTCTCCAAGCGCCGCATGCACGCGATCGAAGCCAAGGTCGAGGCGATCACGACGTCGTTGATCGACGCGATGATCGCCGCCGGACCGCCCGCCGAACTACGACGGGACTTCGCTGGACCGCTCTCCTCGCAGGTGATCTCCAGCCTGATCGGCGTCCCGGACGAAGACCATCAGCTGATTCAGGAGTTGTCCCAATCGGCGGCCAATCTCGCCGAACCCGAGATCTCCGCTCCGGCCGACCAGCAGCTCAAGGATTACATGCGTCAGCTGGTCGCGAAGAAGGAAGCCGACCTCGGCGACGATGTCATCAGCGACATCATTCGTCTGCGGGTCGACCACCCTGCCCTGGAAAATGTCGACCTCGTCATCGGATTGGCGACCGGCTTGCGCTTCGCCGGACAGATCAACACAGTGACACTGATCGACCGTGGCATCGTCCATCTGCTTCGCCACCCGGAATTCCAGGCCGAGATAGTCGTCGGCGACCGTGCCGCGCGGGCACGGGTGGTCGAAGAGATCCTGCGGTTGCCGCATCCGGTGCAGGGTCGCGTCGCAGGTGTACCGCGCTATGCGACAGTCGATTTCGAGCTGGGAGGGTGCACGATCCGGCGCGGCGACCTGGTGGTCATGGACATCGAGGCGGGAAACCTCGATCCATCGGTCTTCGCTGATCCGGGTGACTTCTGCCCCGCCCGCCCCGCCACGTCGCATCTGTCGTTCGGAGCGGGAACGCACTACTGCGTCGGTGCCGCGCTGGCCCGCTGCGAAATGGAGACGGCGTTCGCGATGCTGCTCGGGCGCTTACCGGAACTGCGGTTCGCTGTGCCGTTCGAAGAGCTCGAACCGCTGAGCCACCAGCTGTCCGGCGGAGCGACCCGCATCCCGATCACCTGGAAGGTGTCCCAGTCGTGCTGAAAGACGAAGAGATCACCCAATTCCCGTCTGCGGCATGCCGATCGCTCGGCTTGGATCCAGTGCTGCGGGAGATGTTGGCACAGGGGGAGCGTGCACGGAAGGTCCAGCTTCCCCACGGCCCGGAATCCTGGATCATCACCGGCTACGACGACAACCGGGCGATCTACAGCCGCCCCGAGTTCACCCGCCAGGGTATCGATACCGAGGAAGCGCCCCGCCTGACCGCCGGATTGATGCTCGCGGGCGCCATCGGGTGCCAGAAGGACAAAACACACGCCGCGCTGCGGCAGGCCGCGACCAGGGTCCTCGATCGCACGATGATCTCTCAGGTCGAGGACATCGCCCTGCGAACCGCGAACGAACTCGTCGACTCCATGCGTGAGCGTGGCGACGGGTGCGATTTCGTCCGGGATTTCGCCAGGCCGTACTCCATCCGTGTGCTGTGCCAAATCCTCGGGATACCAGGCACCGACGAGGAATTCGTCATCGAGATGGTCGGCGCGATCCTCGCTGGTGGGCACAGCGGAGACGCCGGGACCGCGACCGAGGCGAGCACCCGGTTGGGTGTCTACATCATCGAGCTCGTCAACGAACGCCAGCGGAATACCGGCTCGGACTTCATCTCCCGGGTCGTCTCGCACACTGCCCTTTCCACCTACGAAGTGGTGGTTCTGACCTACGCGATGGTCATGGGTGGGTTCGAGACGACAGCCAACATGCTGGCCAAGTCGCTGGCCAGACTGCTTGTCGAAGAAGAACTCGTCGAGCGGGTGCGTCACGAACCGGCGCGGATCCCCGACATCATCGATGAGCTCTTGCGGCTCACCTCGGTGGCAGGCGGCGAAGGAATTCCGTGGCTCGTGCGCGAGCCTGTCGAGATCGCCGGAATGCACCTGCAACCGGGTGATTACGTCGTTCCGGCGCCCGGTGCCGCGAATCGGGACCCGGCTGTCTTCGACAATCCGGAGGAACTGCGGCTCGGCCGCGACGAGCGCCAACATCAAACACTCGGCTACGCGGCGCATTACTGCCTGGGGAACAAAGTCGCCAGGGTAGAGCTCGACACGGCGTTCCGTGTTCTGCTCGAGCGATTCAGCGGCCTGCGCCTCGCGGTCGATATCGACGACCTGGACTGGGACGAGGAATCAGCCATCTGGCATCTCCGTGCGCTCCCGATCTCCTGGCGCGGGTGACGGTGACATGACACCAGAAGTGGGCGCGGCGGCGTCGTACCCCGCGGCGTCTCCGATTCCGACCGAGCGGACCTGTCCATTCGATCCACCCGACGGCTTGCGTGGACTGCCTGCGGTGAGCCCGCTCAGATTCGCCAGCGGTGCCGAAGGCTGGTTGGTCACCGACTACCGGATCGCGCGCAGCGTCCTCAGAGACTCCCGATTCAGCACCGACCGGAAGTTGACCGAAGCGCCGATTCGGGAACTTCCGCCGATCCTGCGCGAATACGGCACACCCCCGGGCATGTTCAACTGTCTTGACGGTGATTCCCATGCGCGGTACCGACGGCTCCTCGCGGGGTACTTCTCGGCGGGGCGGATCGCGGAGTTCGCGCCGCGGGCCGTCGACATCGTCGACGAACAGATCACGACAATGGCCGAGGTGCTCGATTCCGCCGGTGAAGCCGATCTGCTTGCCGTGTTCGCGATGCCGGTTTCGTTGCGCCTGATCTGTGAACTGCTCGGGGTTCCCGATCGACTCAGCGGGGATATCGCACGGCTGGCCTCCGTATTGTTCGATCTGTCGGCGTCGGGCGACTCGATGATCGCGACCATTCTCGAGCTGCGCGAGATTCTGCTCGACGCCATCAGACATACCCGCACCTCGCCGTCGAGTGGGCTGATCGCCGACCTTGCTCGTGATCCCGAGATCGACGACGAAGAACTGTTCCAGATCAGTCAGGTTCTCCTACTCGCCGGATTCGAAACCACCGCGAACATGCTGGCACTCAGCACGTTCGCGTTGTTGTCGGCTCCGGATCAGCTGCGGCGATTCCGTGCCGGGGAGGTGTCCGCCGCAGCGGCTGTGGACGAACTCCTGCGCTATCTGTCGGTGGCCCATATGGGCCCGGTCCGCGCGGCAAGTGAATCTGTTCGCCTGGGGGAGGTGACCGTTGCGGCGGGCCAATCGGTGATGATCTCGGTCCCGGTGGTGAACCGCGACCCCGCATTGCTCGACGACGCCGACAGATTGCTCCTCGATCGTCCACCGGTGAACCACATTTCCTTCGGGGTCGGCGCACATAAATGCATCGGCCAATACTTGGCGAGAACCGAACTCGAGATCGGGCTGACGCGACTGTTCGCGCGGTTCCCGACCCTGACGCTCGCGGTCCCACCCGAGCAGGTACCGCTGCGGACTGACATGTTGGTTTACGGCGTGCACGAGCTGCTGGTCTGCGTCGAAGGCTGAGACAACCGCATCGGATGAGGAGAGAACCGTGGCACTGAACATCGCAGATCTGTTCGAGCACGCAGTGGATGCGGTGCCCGATCTTCCGGCGGTGAAGGTGGGGGAGCGAGCGCTCACGTTCCGCGAGCTCGACGTCGCCGCGAATCGGCTCGCGCATTTTCTCGCCGGGCGGGGGATCGGGCCCGGGGATCATGTGACGCTGTATGCGAAGAACAGCATCGAGCATGTGGTCGCCTTGCTGGCGACATTGAAGGTGCGCGCTGTTTCGATCAATGTGAATTATCGCTACGTCGAGGGGGAACTCGATTACCTGTTCGAGAATTCCGACGCGGTCGCGGTGCTGCACGACCGCACCTACGCATCGGTGCTCGCGCGCTGTGTACCCCGGCATCCGAGGATTCATACGTGTGTGGCGCTGGTCGATCCCATGGCTCCCGACGACGAATCGGACCTGTCGGGTTTCGGCGGCCTCACCTATGCGGAGGGGATCGAGGGACAGCCGGGGACGCGTGACTTCGGGCCACGTAGCGGCGACGACATCCATATCATCTACACGGGCGGAACAACCGGGTTCCCGAAAGGCGTGACGTGGCGCCACGAGGACTATTGGCGGGTTTTCGGCGGTGGGACCGATTTCGAAACCGGTACGCTCCTGGGCGAATTCGACCAGTCCGAGGCGGCCGCGAAAGCTCGCCGAATGGTGAAATTCCCGCTGAGCCCCCTCATGCACGGCGGCGCCCAGACCGGGCTTCTCCGGCACCTGTTCGTCGGCGATCTGACAATTCTCGAACCCAAATTCGACCCCGCGACCACCTGGGACGTCATCGATCGTGAGCGCGTCCAATTCCTGTTCCTCACCGGCGACGCCATGGCCCGACCGCTGATCGAGGAATATCAGCGACGCACGGCGAACGGTCTCGGCAGTGGTTCCAGCCTCGTCGTGGTGGCGAGCAGCGCCGCGGTATTCAGCCCCGAGGTCAAGAACAGGTGGCTCGAGAATTTCCCGAACACCGTATTCACCGACTCGATCGGGGCGACCGAAACCGGATTCCAGGGCACAGCGGCGCAGTCCCGCGAGAATGTTCGACAGGACGGCCCCCGCGTCGCCCTCGGCCCGGATTCCGTCGTCCTCGACGACAACGGCCATCTCCTCGATCTCACCGCCGACGTCGGCGCCATCGGCCAACTGGCCCGCGCCGGCCGCATCCCCCTCGGCTACTACAACGACCCCGTCAAGACGGCCGAAACCTTCAAGACCGTCAACGGCATCCGCTACGTCGTCCCCGGCGATCGCGTCCGCATCGAGCCCGGTGCCCGCGTCACCCTCCTCGGCCGCGGCTCGAACTGCGTCAACACCGGCGGCGAAAAGGTCTACGTCGAGGAAGTCGAGACGGCGATCAAAGCCGTTGCGGCGGTGTACGACTGCATCGTCGTCGGCGTGCCGGACGAACGCTTCGGCAACGCTGTCGCCGCGGTCGTCGAATTGCGACCGGGACACCAGTTGACTCTCGACGAACTCCGTGCCTCCCTACGCACCTCGCTGGCCGGGTACAAGCTCCCGCGCGTGATGACGACGGTGCCGAAGGTCCCACGCAACGACGCCGGAAAGGCGCAGTACCCGCGAGCGCGGGAGCTGGCATCGTCAGCCGATGCGCGATGGCTGTGAATCTCCCACGATTGTGCGCCCCAACGCGGTGAGCCGGGCTACCGCAACTCCGGGTGGACCTTCCAAAACATCGACTTCGTCCGGAGGCCTTCGAGATCAAAGGCCGTGAACAGCAGGAGGCCAGCGCGATCCTGACGGGTCGGGTCAGCTACGAGGCATTCAGCCCGGTGTGGCCCGACATGGCGGACTTCGCGGAATACAAGGAGATGCCCGAGTACGTCGTGTCGACCACACTCACCGACGACGATCTGGTTACCAACTGGGGTGAAACCACGATCCTGCGGTAGGACGCCACGAAACTGCGTCTCGTCGAGTCGCAGGCCTTCTCGAACAGCCTGCAGCTCAACGTCTTCGACGTCATCGGCCGATCGTCGCCGTCCTCACGCGGTCGGCGGCGCACCACCAGCGGGCACGGCGGTGGCTTCGCCGGTCTCGCGCAGGGTCGATGCACCGGTGACGCGTCGAACGTCGGTCACGTGAGCGGAACCCTTGCCGGGCGGGCATAGGCTCTGATCTTGTGGGGTTCACGGTCCCAGCACCCCGGCCGGGATCAGCTTGTGGAGCCGCAACTTACGTGACCTCACCGGCTCCTACCCTGAGATCGTCACTGCCCTGGCCGAGATCACCGAGGGGCGCACCATCCTGCTCGACGGCGAACTCGTCGCCCTCGACGACCGCGGTGCCCCGTCGTTCTCCCGGCTGCAGCAGCGTATGCACGTCCAGCGCCCCGCCCCGGCGTTGATCGAGCAGGTCCGCTTCAACTACATCGTGTTCGACCTGCTCGGCATCGACGGACGCCTACGTTGCATCGGCGGAGTCGGCACCGGATTCACCGCGGCCACCCGCCGCGGCATGCGCGCGAGGCTCGACGAGATCCGCCGCGACACCAGCCCACTCGACGACCCACCACCGGCACCGGTCGTGCGTATTGCGTGGTGGGTTCAATTCGTTTCCACACAACACTCAGTACGAGGCCTGTTGTGGCGAGCTCGGCGGACCCGTAGGTGGTCGTTATCGTCTCTAGACGGCCATCAGGTCTCTACTCGGCCGGATGACAGCGAACACAACGACAAGGGGCCAGCGTTCTCGCACCGCCCCGTGCACGGGCAACGGCGCCCCCGGCACCCGGGCTGCGGAATATGGGGTTTGTCACGGTAGCGGCGCAGCTAGCGGACGTTGTCGGCCGCCGCGCGGTGACGGCCCTGCGGGCGGATGTACGCAGGCGGCCGTCTGCGGTCCAACCGCATCTGCACGCGTGCGCGGACCTCTGCGGCCGTCAGCTCGGCGCCTTCGCTCTAGCTTTCTCGGCCGTCTCACCGGCCCGATCTTCGACGATTCGGGAATGAAAGTAGGTGATACACGTGTTGGAAATCCTGGGTAAATCGTAGAAAAATCGTAGAAAGCAGGGGTGGGCCCCGAAGATGACCAGGTCAGCGGGGGTGTAGGCTTTGTCGGTCATGAAGTCGGCTTATTCGGGTGCGCCCAAGACGGTCTACCTCGATCATGCGGCGACCACTCCGATGTTGCCTGCCGCTGTCGAGGCGATGACTGCTGCCCTGGGGGCGGTGGGGAACGCCTCGTCGCTGCACGGGTCGGGGCGGGCGGCGCGGCGGACGCTCGAAGAGGCGCGGGAGGCGATCGCGGCGGAGCTGGGGGCGCGGCCGTCGGAGGTGATCTTCACCTCCGGGGGGACCGAGAGCGACAATCTCGCGATCAAGGGGATTTTCTGGGGGCGGCGAGCGGTCGATCCGCGCCGGACCCGGCTGGTGGTGAGCTCCGTCGAGCATCACGCGGTGCTGGATGCGGTGGAGTGGCTCGAGCAGCACGAGGGCGCGCAGGTGAGCTGGTTGCCTGTCGACGGTGAGGGTGTGGTGTCGCCGCACGCGCTGCGCGAAGTGCTCGAGGCGCACGGTGACGAAGTGGCGCTGGTAAGTGTGATGTGGGCCAACAACGAGGTCGGCACCGTCCAGCCGATCACCGAATTGGCCTCCGTCGCACAGGAATTCGACATTCCGATGCACAGCGACGCGATCCAGGCGGTGACCCAGGTTCCGGTCGATTTCGGGGCGAGCGGGTTGGCCGCGTTGAGCGTCGCGGGGCACAAGGTCGGCGGTCCGCACGGTATCGGTGTGTTGCTGCTCGGTCGGCAGGTGCCGTGTGTGCCGCTGATCCACGGTGGCGGGCACGAACGCGACCTGCGTTCGGGTACCTCCGATGTGGCGGCCGCCGTCGGCTTCGCCGCCGCCCTACGCGCCGCCTCCGTCGAGGCGGCACACAGCCTGAAAGCGTTGCGCGACAAGCTGATCTCGGGTGTGCTCGCGCTGGAACCCGACGCTGTGCTCAACGGTCCGGCCGATGAACGCAGGCTCCCCGGCAACGCCCACTTCACCTTCCCCGGTTGCGAGGGCGACTCCCTGCTGATGCTGCTCGACGCCGCCGGTATCGAATGCTCGACCGGCTCGGCGTGCAACGCGGGAGTGGCCTCGCCGAGTCACGTCCTGATCGCCATGGGCGTCGAGCCGTGGCAGGCGCGTAGTTCGTTGCGGTTCTCGCTGGGCCACACCTCGACCGAATCCGATATCGACACATTGCTGACCGTGCTGCCGCAGGTCATCGAAAGGGCCAGGGCCGCGGGTCTGGCCGGCGCTAGAGGAGGTGCCTGATGCGAGTACTTGCCGCCATGAGTGGTGGAGTCGATTCGGCGGTGGCCGCGGCGCGGGCCGTGGAAGCCGGTCACGAGGTGGTCGGGGTGCACCTGGCGCTGTCGGCATCGCCGGGCACCTTGCGCACCGGTTCGCGTGGCTGCTGCTCCAAGGAAGACGCCGGTGACGCCCGCCGCGCCGCCGATGTGCTCGGCATTCCGTTCTACGTGTGGGATTTCGCCGACCGCTTCAAAGAAGACGTGATCGACGACTTCGTCGCCGCCTACGCCGCGGGCGAGACCCCGAACCCGTGCCTGCGCTGCAACGAGAAGATCAAGTTCTCCGCGCTGGCCGACCGCGCGCAGGCCCTCGGCTTCGACGCCGTGGTCACCGGGCACTACGCCCGCCTCGAAGACGGTGTGCTGCGCCGCGCGGTCGACGCCGACAAGGACCAGTCCTATGTGCTCGCGGTGCTCACCGCCGAGCAGCTCTCGCGCGCCATGTTCCCGGTCGGCGACACCCCCAAGCCACGCATCCGCGAGGAAGCGGCCGAGCGGGGTCTCGCGGTGGCGAACAAGCCCGACAGCCACGACATCTGCTTCATCCCCTCCGGCGACACGCGGGCGTTCCTCGGCGCCAAGATCGGCATCCGCCCCGGTGCGCTCGTCGATTCCGACGGCACCGTGCTCGGCACCCACGAGGGTGTGCACGGGTTCACCGTCGGTCAGCGCAAGGGCCTCGGCCTGAGCCACACCGCCGCCGACGGCAAGCCGCGCTATGTCACCGGGATCGACCCCGATTCCGGCACGGTGAAGGTCGGTTCGGTGGAAGACCTGCAGGTCGACGTCATCACCGCCGACCGCGCCATCTGGACCTCCGGCGTGCGCCCGACCGAACCGGTCGAGTGTGTGGTGCAGGTGCGCGCACACGGCGGCACCGCGCCCGCCGTGGTCGAACCGGTGGGTGACGGGCTGGTCGCGCGGCTGCGTGAACCGCTCAGCGGTGTCGCGAAGGGCCAGGCCATCGTGCTCTACCTGCCCGATGCCGACGGTGGCGACACCGTGGTCGGCAGCGGCACCATCAACGGCACCGATCGCGCCGGGGTCGAGGCGGGGATCACCGACGCTTCCGCCTGAGGAGCGCGCCGTTCGACGACACGAAAGGTGTTGTGCACGTGACATTGTCGCGAAGCAAGGACTCCGAGGAGAGTGCGCCCGCGGACCTGCTCGTCGGCGGCATCGCCACGGGCATCGGATCGTGGCCGGGCACCGACCCGAGGGAAGCTGCCGCGACGATCATCGGTGAACTGCCCGACCTCGCGCACCTGGTCGAACTGCCGCAGCGCGGAATCGGCGCCGACATGATCGGCCGGGTGTCGGCGCTGCTGGTGGATCTGCGCTTCGACTCCACCACGCGCGGTTACCGGCTGGCCGCCCGCCCGGGCTCGGTGTCCCGCCGGGCACGTGACCTGCTCCAGTTCGATCTCGATGCGATCGAAGAAGCCTGGGAGACAGCGGGTTTGGTCGGAACCGGCCGTGTCGTGAAGCTGCAGTCGGCGGGACCGCTCACCCTGGCCGCCGAAGTGGAACTGCCCGGCGGGCATCGGATTCTCACCGATCCCGGTGCGGTGCGCGATCTTTCGGAATCCCTCGCCGAAGGTTTGGCGCGGCACGCGGACGAACTGCGCAAAAGGCTGGGGGCACAGGTCGTCATCCAGCTCGACGAACCGCAGCTCACCACGGTGCTCGAAGGTTCGTTGCAGGGGCCGAGCATACTCAACACCATTCGCGCGCTTCCCGAACCCGACGCCGTGCGCGTTCTCGACACCGTGATCGAGGCCCAGAACGCGCCGGTCCTGTTGCACACCTGCGCATCTCGTCCCGCCCTGGCCACCATCGGCCGCACCGCCGCCGCCGGCATCTCCTTCGACGCCGCGACCATCACCACCCCCGACCTCGACCCCCTCGGCGACATCGTCGACCGGGGCAAGAAGATCGCCCTCGGCCTCACCCCGGCCGAGCCGCCTGCGGCGCCGATCACCTGGCGCGAGATCGCCGAACCCGCCGTCCGCCTGGTCGACCGGCTCGGCTTCCCTCGCACGACCCTGGCCACCCAGATCCTGGTGACCCCCGCCTGTGGGCTGGCCGGCGCCTCCCTCGAATGGTCCCGGCGCGCACTCGCGCTCAGCGCCGAGGTGGCGCGTGCCTTCGCCGAGGAACCGGAGTCGTTGAACGTCGAGTAGCGGCCGCCTGTCCGGTGCCGTAACCAGGCAGGCGCTTCGGCGTCCCGGGGTTCGAACGTCCTTAGAAGCCGGGTCGGCGACGGGCCCGGACGGTCGCCGAAAGTGTCGGTGGCCTCCACTAATGTGCTGGGTGTGAGTGAGAGCGACAGCGCGGTTTCCGTGAGTGCCGAAGGTGCCACCCCCGAGCAGCGGGTGCGGTGGCAGCAGTTGGCCGACGAGGTGCGTGAGCACCAGTTCCGCTACTACGTGCGGGACTCGCCGATCATCACCGACGGCGAGTTCGACGCGCTCCTGCGTGAACTGCAGGCGATGGAAGAGGCGCACCCTGATCTGCGCACACCCGATTCGCCGACCCAGCTGGTCGGCGGCGGGTTCGCCACCGAGTTCACCGCGGTCGACCATCTCGAGCGCATGCTGTCGCTGGACAATGTGTTCGACTTCGACGAGCTGCGCGCCTGGGCCGCCCGCGTGGAAGCTGAAACCGGTCCCGACCTGCACTTCCTGTGCGAGGTGAAGATCGACGGTGTGGCCCTGAACCTGGTGTACGAGAACGGGAAACTGGTGCGCGCCGCCACCCGTGGCGACGGGCGAACCGGTGAGGACGTCACCCTCAACGCCCGCACCATCGACGACATCCCCACCGAACTCACCGCCACCGAGGAGTTCCCGATCCCGGAACTGCTCGAGGTGCGCGGCGAGGTGTACTTCCGGCTCGAGGATTTCCAGACGCTCAACGCCCAGATCGTGGCCGAAGGCAAACCGCCCTACGCCAACCCGCGCAATACCGCCGCCGGCTCGCTGCGCCAGAAGAACCCCGCGATCACCGCCCAGCGCAGGCTGCGGATGATCTGCCACGGCTTCGGTCGTATCGAGGGCTATCGCCCCACCTCCATGCACGAGGCCTATCAGGCGCTCGCCGCGTGGGGACTGCCGGTGTCGGAGCACACCCGGCTGGTGCAGGGCGTGGACGCGGTGATCGAACGGGTCGCCTACTGGGGTGAGCACCGCCACGACATCGAGCACGAGCTCGACGGACAGGTCATCAAGGTCGACGAGATGGCGTTGCAGCGGCGGCTCGGCTCCACCTCCCGGGCTCCCCGCTGGGCCATCGCCTACAAGTACCCGCCGGAAGAGGCGACCACCACGCTGCTGAACATCGAGGTGAACGTCGGCCGTACCGGGCGCGTCACCCCGTTCGCCGTGATGGAACCCGTCACCATCGCGGGATCGACGGTCGCGATGGCCACCTTGCACAACGCCTCGGAGGTGAAACGCAAGGGTGTGCTGATCGGTGACACCGTCACCATCCGCAAGGCCGGTGACGTGATCCCCGAGGTCCTCGGTCCGGTGGTCGACGCCCGCACCGGCGATGAACGTGAGTTCGTGATGCCGACGCACTGTCCCAATTGCGGCACCGAACTGGCGCCCGC
This sequence comes from Nocardia sp. GTS18, assembly GCF_013839555.1. Lineage (NCBI taxonomy): Bacteria > Bacillati > Actinomycetota > Actinomycetes > Mycobacteriales > Nocardiaceae > Nocardia > Nocardia sp. GTS18. The sequence continues at coordinate 73,391 of NZ_JACBIU010000015.1, forward strand.
CAAAGAGGGCGACGCCGACATCCGCTGCCCCAACCAGCAGTTCTGCCCCGCCCAGCTGCGCGAGCGGGTGTTCCATCTCGCCGGGCGCGGCGCCTTCGACATCGAGGCGCTTGGCGACAAGGCGGCCGACGCGTTGCTGCGCTCCGGCGCCATCACCGACGAAGGCGACCTGTTCGACCTCGACGAGCAGAAACTGCTGTCGGTTCCGCTGTTCACCAACAAGGAAGGCGGCTTGTCCGCCAACGGCAGGCGGCTGCTGGAGAACCTGCAGGCAGTGAAGGACCGGCCGCTGTGGCGGGTGCTTGTCGCGTTGTCCATCCGGCACGTCGGCCCGACCGCCGCCCGCGCGCTGGCCGCCGAGTTCGGCAGCCTCGAACGCATCGAATCCGCGACGGTGGAAGAACTTTCGTCGACCGACGGTGTGGGCCCGACGATCGCCGCGGCCGTGGGGGAGTGGTTCACCGTCGACTGGCATCGCGCCATCGTCGACAAGTGGCGGGCCGCCGGTGTGCGCATGGAGGACGAGCGCGACGCCTCCATCGAACGCACCCTCGAGGGCTTGTCGATCGTGGTGACCGGCTCGCTGCAGACCTTCACCCGCGACGGTGCCAAGGAGGCGATCCTGGTCCGCGGTGGCAAGGCGGCGAGCTCGGTGTCGAAGAAGACCGCGTTCGTGGTGATCGGCGATTCCCCTGGTTCCAAGGCCGCCAAGGCCGAAGAACTCGGTGTCACGATTCTCGACGAGGACGGTTTCCGCCTGCTACTCGAGCAAGGTCCGGAAGCCGTCACGCCGCCGGTCGAGGAGGACGCCGAGTAGCGGCGGTCGCTCCGCTCAGCTCGGGGTGACGGTGACCGTGTTCGCCATCTGGGTGTGGATGTCGAACTGGGCGCACTGGCCGTTGGTGAGTTCCACGTGCCGGTGCGTCTTCTTCGAGTTGCCCTCGATGTCGACGACGACGTCGCTACCGGTCATCGAGCACACCTTCGACACCGGCGCCTCGGTGTAGCTGACGGTCCCGGCCCCCTGGCAACTGTTCGTCGAGTTCCCCAGGAACACCCGTGCGGTCCCGTCCGGACAGGGGTCGGCCGCCGCGGTCGGCGCACCGACCATCAGCACCGGAACCACGGCCCCGGCTCCCAACGCCGCAACAACCAGCCCACGAATCATCACTGCAGCTCCGCCTCTCGCCGATTTTCGGCCAGACTACGCCAGACCCGCACCCCCGCGCGCGACATGCACACGATCGCAAACCTGGACACTTGGTCACCACTGGGAAATCCCATCCCGCCCCACGTGGTGGTCGAGACACAGCGATGGCGAGCTGCCGAAGGGTGCCGATGGCGACTGTTACCGTCGGTGCACGCAGGTCCGCTGGTGTCTGATGGAGGCCTGCCTGCCCCGGTTGCAGCATGGCTGGTCGACCGCAACGAAACACGGAAGCCGCCTGCCGGATCCGGGCATCGACTGTCGCGTCGAAGGGACGAAGCAGTGGGCAAGCAAGCGAGCGGGACCACAGGCTCCACCCCGGCACCCGATGCGATCGAGGTGCGCGGCGCCCACGTGCACAACTTGAAGAACATCGATGTATCGGTGCCGCTGGGCAAGCTGGTGGCGGTGGCCGGGGTCTCGGGGTCGGGTAAGTCCTCGCTCGCGCTCGGGGTGCTGTACGCCGAGGGTTCCCGGCGTTACCTGGAGGCCCTGTCGACCTACACCCGGCGCCGTCTCACCCAGGCGGCGCACGCGGCCGTGGACAGTGTCGAGCACGTACCCGCCGCGCTCGCATTGCGTCAGCGACCCGGAATCCCGGGTGTACGAAGCACTTTCGGAACGTCGACCGAATTGCTCAACAGTCTTCGCCTGATCTTCTCCCGGCTCGGCCACCACCGCTGCCCGAACGGGCACCGCCTCGAGCCGACGATGGATGTGGCGCTCGACCGGCCGTTGACCTGCCCCGTCTGCGGTACGGTGTTCGGGCCGCCGAGCGCAGAGTCCTTCGCGTTCAACAGCGAAGGCGCGTGCCCGCGGTGTGCGGGCACCGGCACCGTGCGGGAGGTCGACGACGATGCTCTCGTCCCCGACCCGTCCCGCAGCATCGATGAGGGCGCGGTGCTGCCGTGGTCGATGTTCGGGCTGGCGGCCGTGCCGAAGGTCGCCGCCGAACTCGGTGTGCGCACCGACGTGCCGTTCTCGGCACTGACGAAGAAGGAACGCCGCATCGTCTTCGAGGGTCCGCCGGTGAAACGACGCATCCTGTATCCGGCCAAGAACGGCAAGCTGTTCGATCTCGACGCCTCCTATCGCAATGCCCGCCAGGCGGTCGAGGAGGCGTTGAAGAAGGCAACCACCAAGAAGGGACTCGACCGTGTCGACAGGTTCCTGACCGTGCAGGCCTGCCCGGACTGCGCGGGCACCCGGCTGAACCCGCAGGCCCGATCCACCCTGGTCGAGGGCATCGACATCGCCGAGGCCACGAGCAAGACCCTCGACGACATCACCGCCTGGGTGCGCACGATTCCGGCGAACGTGCCGAAGCCGATGGCAGCGATGGCCGAGGACATCGTCGCCCAGATGGTCGCGACGGCTTCGCGGCTCGTCGACCTAGGGTTGGGCTACCTCTCCCTCGACCGTGCCTCGTCCACGCTGTCCACCGGGGAGCGTCAGCGTGTGGCGCTCTCGCGGGCGGTACGCAACCGCACCACCGGCGTGCTCTACGTCCTCGACGAACCCTCGATCGGACTGCACCCAGCCAATGTCGACGGCCTGCTCGCGGTCGTGCGCAGCCTGCTGACCGACGGCAACTCGGTGATCGTGGTCGACCACGATGTGCAGATCCTGCGGGCCGCCGACTGGCTCATCGAGATCGGACCCGGCTCGGGACGTGACGGCGGCACGGTCATCGCCGAAGGTCCCCTCGACCGTATCGTCGACAACAAGGCATCCCTCATCGCCGGTTTCATCGATGGCCGCGAGGACATTCGCGTCCGCCCCCGAACCGACACGGCCGACTTGTTCGAGGCGGGCCGCATCCATCTGCGCACCGCGCCACTGCACACCGTCCACGCCCTCGACCTGGACATCCCACGCGGAAGGCTCACCGCTGTCACGGGTGCCTCCGGCTCCGGCAAGACCACCCTCGTGCTGGAAAGCCTCGTCCCGGCACTGCGCGCGAATGCTGCGAATACGCCGCTCCCGCAGCATATTCAGGAGATCACCGCAGACGACATCACTCGCGTCGACGTTGTCGACGCCGCACCCATCGGCATCAATATCCGCTCCACGGTCGCCACCTACAGCGGCGTCCTCGACGACCTGCGCCGCGCCTACGCGGCCACGGCCGACGCGAAGGAGCGCGGTCTGCGCGCGGGCGACTTCTCCTACAACACCGGCAGCCTGCGCTGCCCGACCTGTGAAGGCACCGGCCAGATCGAACTCGACGTCCAATTCCTCCCCGACGTCGACATCATCTGCCCCGATTGCGACGGCTCCCGCTACGCCCCGGCAGCCGACACCATCCGGCGGTCACCGCACGGCGACGACACCCACGAAGGCCTGAGCCTGCCGCAGCTGCTGGCCTGCACCGTCACCGAGGCCATCGAACACACCGGTGATCTGAAGAAGGTGAGCGCCCGCCTACAGACCCTGCTCGACCTCGGCCTGGGCTACCTCACCCTCGGCGAGGCCACACCGTCCCTGTCCGGCGGCGAGGCGCAGCGGCTCAAACTCGCCACCGAACTCGGCCGCGACCAGCACGACACTGTCTTCGTCCTGGACGAACCGAGCATCGGCCTACACCCCCTCGACGTCCGCGTCCTGCTCGGCGTGCTGCAACGCCTGATCGACAACGGCGCCACCGTCCTGTTCATCGAGCACGACCTAGACATGATCGCCAACGCCGACTACGTGCTCGACCTCGGCCCCGGCGGCGGCATCCACGGCGGCCGCATCACCGCCACCGGCACCCCCGCCCAAATCGCCACCAACCCCGACAGCCTCACCGGCCACTACCTGCGCACAGTCATACCCAACCATTTCCGGCCCGAATCGAGCACAACAGGTGAGCCCGACCCACCTTCGCCGAGACGCAGGCCGGAACATGGCTAACTCCCCGGGAACGGGCGACGTCGACCTGCTACACCGTCTGGCCGCCAACGCAATTCCCACCGCACCTGAGCCCGGCCTCAGTCCCCCGAGAAGCAGGTGAGCACATGGGTAACTCCCCGGGGACGGGCTAACTCCCCCACCGACTCCCCGCCTGCCGCGTCCCCAACGACCCCCGCCCCTTAGTCTGGCCAAAAGACACGGAGAGGCGGAAGAGCACTTGTTGCGGAGTTTTCAGGTGGCCAATCATGGGTCTTTGGCCGAGGCGCAGCAATTGCGGCTGACCAAGGGGGCCGGTGGACCGCTCGCGGTGCCGGTGACGGCGGTGTACGGCGTCGCGGCGTCGGGCAAGACCAGTGTGGTCGACGCGCTCGCGCAGATGCGTGATGCCGTGTTGAATTCGGTGAACGGCTGGGATCCGTACGCGGGTCCGGTACGTCGACCGCATCTCGGATTCGCCGACCGGCCGACCGAATTCGTGACCGGTTTCGTGGCGGAGGGTGTGCCGTATACCTACGGCTTCCGCCTCGACAGCGCCGATGTGATCGCCGAGTGGCTCTACACCCATCCTCGTTCGCGTAAGCGAATCGTGTTCGAGCGCAATGGGGACCAGGTCAAGATCGGCCCGATGTTCGAGGCGGCCCGGTACGGGGTGACGGCACTGGTGCCGTTGCTGCGGCCGAACGCGTTGCTGCTGAGCCTGGCCGGTCAGCTGTACGCGGAGGCCCTGGTGCCCGCCTACCGTTGGTTCGCGGCGAATCTGCAAGTGCAGCAGGGCGATATCGGTGTGGAGGCGCTGGCGTACGACCTCGGCAGCCACATCTCCCGTTCGCCCGACAACGCCGCGCGCCTGCTGATGCTGTTGCGCACAGCCGATCTGGGCATCGAGGATCTGCTGATCGCCGAGCACGACCCGATGTACGCCGACTACCTGCGCGACATGGACGCCGGAATCGCCTCGCTCACAGTGCAACTGGACCAGGGCGGCGCCGATGCGGTGCTGGTGGAACGGGAGCTGAGCACGCTACGTGCCGCCCGCGACACCCTGTACCGCCGCATGGTCGACCGGCGCGGCCCCGGCCTGAGTCTGGTGCACGAAGGCATCGACATCGCGTTCGACCTGGCCGACGAATCGACCGCGACCCGCGCGCTGCTGCGGGTGCTGCCCGCCATGCTCGAGGCGCTCGACACCGGCGGTGTCCTCGCCGTCGACGATCTCGGCGCGGGCCTGCCGGTGGAGGAGACCGACCGCCTGGTGCAGCTGTTCCAGAACCCGGAGACCAACGCCCGCGGCGCCCAGCTGATCTACACCACCGCGAATCGCGCGCTCATCGACCGCAACAACGGCCGATCCCAGCGCACCAGGACGGCGGTGTGGCAGGTGCGGCGGACGCAGGGCGTCAGCGAACTCGTCGGTCTGTAGTCGGCCTACCATGGGGTCATGCTCGAAGTGGTGATGGCGGCGGCCATGGTGACGATGCTCGTGGTCATGATCGGCGCCCTTCTGAGCAGGCGTGGCGGCGGTGGGGGAGTTCAGCTCGAGCACGGATCGCTGTCGGTGACCGGAGTGAGCCCGCTGCCCGCCATGACCGGCGAGCACTACGTGACCATCACCGGAACCATCACGGGCCCGTCGGTGCCCGCGAAGGTCGTGTACGGGCGGTTCGCGTGGGACGCGGCGCAGTGGCCGTCGATCGGCGACCAGCTCGACGTGGTCTACTCACCGCGCAACCCCGACCGCTGGTCCGCGCAGCATCCGGGACTGCGCCCGTATCTCGGTAGCTGAGACGGTCCCGGTAGCCGGGACGGGTGCGTCGAAGCTCACAGCCGCCCGGGTGCGATCATGCGGGAATGCACGGCAACAACCACGCAACAGTGAGCGGTCCGCAGATCCGGACCGCGCAGCCCGACGAATACGACGCCATCTCCGCCCTGACCGTCGACGTGTACGTCGGCGACGGGTATGTGCCCGCCGACAACGACTACACGCGGGAACTGGGTGACGCGGCGCACCGGGCCGCGCACGCACAGGTGCTCGTAGCCCTGCACGAAGGGCAGGTCGTCGGTTCGCTCACCATCGCCGAACCCGGCAGTCCCTACGCCGAGATCGCCCGACCCGGCGAACTCGAGTTCCGGATGCTTGCGGTGTCGAAGCGGGCGCGTGGCCTCGGGGTGGGAACGGCGTTGGTGCGCACCGTGATCGAGGAGGCGAAGGCGGGCGGCTACGAGGCGGTGGCGCTGACGACCATGTCCACCATGGTCGACGCGCATCGCATCTACGAGCGTCTGGGCTTCGTCGCTGTGCCCGAACGTAATTGGAGCACCGACGACGGGCTGCCCCTGTTCGTGATGCGGTTGGCGCTCAGTTGAGCACGGTCGCCACGATGCCCGCGAGGTAGCCGAGCCGCGCGACCTCGGACGGGCGGAAATCGGGGCCGCCCGGGCGGCCGAGCAGCAGTGCCTTACCGGACCCGCCGAGCGGTGCGGCCGCGAGCTTGGTGTCCATGTCGCGCCAGATCTGTGGCACCCATTCGGCTTCGCCGTCGAGCCCCATCGGCTTCTCGATGGGCATCCACGGAGCCGAACCCGCTTGTGTCTCAGGGGCGCTCGGGCTGCCGACCACCCGGTAGGCGCCCGAGGGGCCGAGCGCGATGATGGTCGACCAGCCCGCACGTAATACCCGTGGCACCCCGTCGACGAGGACCTGCATGCGGTCGTCGCGCGCGCCGGCGACCTGATCGATCAGCTCGAGTTCGCGGTGGGTGTCGAGGACGCCGGAGTACGGGCGGATGGAGTCGACACTCACATCGCGCACGGATTCCGCGGCGGTGATGAGGGTGTCGGGCAGTGCGCCGGTGGGCACTTCGACGACCAGATCGTCGATGGCGAATCCCGCGCCGCGCTCGACGACGTCGAGCGAGAGGATGTCCGCGCCCACTCCGCCGAGTGCCAATGCGAGGGAACCGAGGCTTCCCGGTCGATCCGGAAGTTGCACGCGGAGCAGGTATGACACGTGCGTTCCTTTCCTTGACGGCCGAGGCTGTTCGAGACGAATACCCGGTGAAGCAATACTTACACCCCCAACCGGGGGATCTCGACTCGAGTATGACCCCATCGCGGCGAGGAGGGCGAACTTTCGTGCGAGGCGGGTGCGTCCGGGGCTGTTCGCCCACCTCGTTAGGCTGTACCGGAAGTTCTTCCCACCCGAAGCCGAAAGGGGTCCCGCGGTGCCCGCAATCTCCCGCGACGAGGTCGCTCACCTCGCCCGGCTGTCCCGGCTGGCGTTGACCGACGCCGAACTCGACCAGTTCGCCGGTCAGCTGGATTCGATCCTCAGCCATGTCAGGACCATCTCCGAGGTCGCCGCCGACGTCCCCGCCACCGCATCGCCGAACCCGACGACCAATGTGACCAGGCCCGATGTGGTCGTGCCCGGTCTCACCCCCGAGCAGGCGCTGGACCAGGCGCCCGCCGTGGAAGAACAGCGTTTCCTGGTCCCGCAGATTCTGGGAGAGGGCGAATGAGCGAGTTGACCACGCTGTCGGCGGCCGAGCTGGCGAGCAAGATCCACGGCGGCGAGGTGTCCTCCACGGAGGTCACCCAGGCGCATCTGGACCGCATCGGCAAGGTCGACGGCGAGCTCAACGCCTTCCTGCACGTCGCGAGCGAGCAGGCGCTGGCCGCGGCCGCCGTGGTCGACGCCGCGATCGCCGCGGGGGAGCAGCCCGCCTCGCCGCTGGCGGGAGTTCCGTTGGCGCTCAAGGACGTTTTCACCACCACCGATATGCCGACCACGTGCGCGTCGAAGGTGCTCGAGGGGTGGATGTCGCCCTATGACGCCACCGTCACCACCCGGTTGCGCGCCGCAGGCATCCCGATTCTCGGCAAGACCAACATGGACGAGTTCGCCATGGGCTCGTCCACCGAGAACTCCGCGTACGGCCCCACCCGCAACCCGTGGGACACCACCCGCATCCCGGGCGGTTCCGGCGGTGGTTCGGCGGCCGCGCTGGCCTCGTTCCAGGCGCCGTTGGCCATCGGCACCGATACCGGTGGGTCGATCCGTCAGCCCGCCGCGGTCACCGCGACCGTCGGCGTCAAGCCCACGTACGGCACCGTGTCGCGGTACGGCCTCGTCGCGTGCGCGTCGTCGCTCGACCAGGGTGGCCCGTGCGGTCGCACCGTGCTCGACACCGCGCTGCTGCACGAGGTGATCGCCGGGCACGACCCGCGCGACTCCACCTCGCGCAAGGTCCCGGTCGCCCCGGTGGTCGAGGCCGCGCGCCAAGGCGCCAACGGTGACCTGACCGGTGTGCGGGTCGGTGTGGTGCGCGAATTGCACTCCGACAGTTACCAACCCGGTGTGATCGCCTCCTTCGACGCCGCCGTCGCGGTGCTGAAGGAGCTCGGCGCCGAGGTGATCGAGGTGTCGTGCCCGAGCTTCGAGTACGCGCTGTCCTCGTACTACCTGGTGATGCCGTCGGAGGTGTCGTCGAACCTGGCGCGCTTCGATGCCATGCGTTACGGCCTGCGCGTCGGTGACGACGGCAGCCACAGCGCCGACCAGGTGATGTCGTTGACCCGTGAGGCCGGTTTCGGCCCGGAGGTCAAGCGCCGCATCATCATCGGCACCTACGCGCTGTCGGCCGGATACTACGACGCCTACTACGGCCAGGCCCTGAAGGTGCGCACCATGATCGCGCGCGACTTCGACGCCGCCTACGAGCAGGTCGACGTGCTCGTCTCGCCGACGAGCCCGTTCACCCCGTGGAAGCTGGGCGAGAAGGTCGGCGACCCGCTCGCCATGTACCTCTCGGACCTGTGCACCCTGCCGACCAACCTCGCCGGGCACCCCGGTATGTCGGTGCCGTCGGGGCTCTCGGCCGACGACAACCTGCCGGTGGGTCTGCAGATCATGGCGCCCGCCCTGGCCGACGACCGGCTGTACCGGGTGGGTGCGGCCTACGAGGCGGCCCGTGGCCCGCTGCCCACCCCGGGCGCGGTCTGAGAGTTCGTACCGAGCGGGGCTCATCGAGGATGAGAATCCTTGACGGGCCCCGCTTTTCGTAGGCGAGGGCAGCGAGGTCGGTTCGCGGCCGGGCGGTCATCGCGCCGATTCCAGCGCGCGGGCGACGTTACGAGACGGCGCGAGCGGCGACCCCGGCCGTCATGGCGTTGAACCCGGCCCGCAGGTGCTTGCCGAGCGCCAGGGTGACCACGGGGCTGAGCCAGCCGGCAAGCGTGAAGCGCGATTCGTAGCGGCAGCAGTCCTCGCCGAGCGGGACCACGGTGTGCGAGCGCAGGCTGTGCAGCGCGCCCAGCGGCACCGGCTTCATCGTGTAGCTGAACTCGACGCCCGGCGTGTGGGTGCGGATCCACTCGCGCTGGGCACGCTTGTTGCCGCCGAGATTCACCATCATGTCGATCGGCTCGCCGGGCACCAGGGTGCTCGCGGCCTCGTAGCAGAAGGTATTCCACTCGCCGTAGTGTGCGAAATCGGTGAGCACCTGCCAGACTTTCGCGGCGGGGGCATCGATCTCGACCGTCTCGTCGATCACCAGAGTCATGCGTGAAAGCTAGAACAAGTTCTAGAAATCGGCAATGCGCTCAGATCGCGCGGCGACGTTTGCGCAGCGCGTCGATGATCACCGCGCAGGCCGCTGTCACCGCGAACAAGCCGAGCACCGTGCGCGCCAGCGGCCACAGGTTGGGCCGGTCGGCGGGGTCGGTCTCGGCGAAGACGTTCTCCACCACCGGTGCGGCGTAGTCCTGCCTGCGCGAGTTCACGTCGACGGCGGTGAAGGCGATATCGGCCATCACTCCGCAGCGCGCGCGAGAGAACTCGTCGTCGCGCAGCTCACAGGCGGCGTGGATGCGCCGGTTCAGCGCCGCGTCCACCGAGCGCCGTGCCCACGGGCCGAGCGGCTCGTCGACCCGTTCGGCGTAGCGCAGCATGTCGTAGCCCAGGTCGTGGGCCTTGCAGGCGGCCTCGAACTCGCCCGGCAACGTCACCGGAGAGGAGCAGCCGCCGTTCGGGTTCACCAGCATGCCGTCCTGCTCGGCGGGGTCGTACCCGAACTTGAACCCGAAATCGCGGGGGATCAGCGCGGGCGCGTCCGGGTCGTCGTCGGTGAGGGAGCGCACCACGGCGGTTGCGGCCGCGTTCTCGACCCCGCTGCCCGGGGTGGTGCCCATCGCACCCGGCGCCGACATGACGACCGCGGAGGCCATCGCGAGCCCGGCGGTGCACAGCGCGATGCCGCTGCGGCGGCGATGGGGAGTGGTGGAGTCGGCGGGCGACGCGGAACCTGTGGCACGGGCACGGCGAGCGGCGGGTGCCGGGCGAAGCGGGGTTTTCATGGCCTCCGACAGTAAGGAGCGGGTCGTACGGCGGGCATCCCGCTGTGGACCGGTTTCACGAGGCGCGCGGGTGGTGTCCCGGCGCCGGGGTCACACCAGGGTAGGGGGTCGCAGTTGGTTCGTGGGTATGAGGTGGGTCGGTGGCCTGTTTCCTAGGCTCAGGACCATGACCGGACAACTGCGTACCACCGTGCGCCGGATCGACGCGACCACCTGGTTCGACCTGGCGACCGTGCTGGTAGCGCTCATTCTGTACAGCATCGCGTGGCCCACGCTGTTCGTCACCCATCAGGTGCCCGCCGCTGTCGCACCGCTGATCTCGGGGCTCGCGGTGTTCCCGCTCCTGCTCGTCCGGCTCAATCCCGCCCTCGGCTGGGCCGTCTCCGCGGGGTCGGCGCTGCTCATCTCGCTGGTGATCTCGCCGACCGCCGACAGCGACCTGCCGTTCCAGGTGGTGCATGTCATCGTGCTGTTCGTCCTGCTGTTCGCGGTGGCGTTGCGCGCGCCGCTGCCCGTGGTCGTCGTCGCGTGGGCCGGGCAATCGATGCTGTTCGCCACGACCATGCCCGGGTCGGCCGACGGTCCGCTGTGGGGGTGGCCGGTCGGGTTCGGTGCGCTCGCGCTGCTCGGCTACCTGCTGCAGACCCTCGGCGCCTCGCGGGCCAAACTCGAGGAACAGGCCGAGGTGACCGAGATGGAACGCGCGCGCCGGGCCATCCTCGAGGAGAAGGCGCGCATCGCCCGCGACCTGCACGATGTGGTGGCCCACCACATGTCGATGGTGGTGGTGCAGGCCCAGACCGCGCCCTACCGGATCACCGATCTGCACCCGGCCGCCGCGGCGGAATTCGAATCCATCGGCGCCACCGCGCGCACCGCGCTCAACGAGATCCGCGGCATGCTCGGCGTGCTGCGCAGCGACGGGCAGCTGCCCGAACACGCACCGCAACCGCGCGCCGCCGATGTGCCCGCGCTGTGCGAGTCGGCCGCGCGTGCCGGTCTGCCCGTCGAGTGGACCGTCGACGGTGACCTGGCGGCCGTGCCCGAGACCACCGGGCTGGTCGTGTACCGCGTCGTCCAGGAGTCGATGGCCAACTGCGCGCGGCACGCACCCGGTGCGCCCGTGCGCGTCGCGATCGGCGTGCGGCCCGGGCTGGTGACGGTGACCGTCCACAACGACCCCGCCACCGGGGTGGCGAGCAAGAGCACCGGCGGTGGGCACGGCATCGACGGCATGCGCACCCGGGTGGCGGCGGTCGGCGGGCAGCTGCTCGCCGGACCCACCGCGACCGGCGGATTCGAGGTCTCGGTGACACTGCCGACCCCGTAAGGTGGTCGCGTGGCTATTACCGTCTTGATCGCCGACGACCAGGCGATGGTCCGGCAGGGCTTCGGTGCTCTGCTCGGTGCCCAACCCGACATCAGCGTCGTCGGTGACGCACCCGACGGCAAAGTCGCGGTCGCCGAAGCCAAACGACTTCGCCCCGACGTGGTGCTGATGGATGTGCGGATGCCCGAGATGAACGGGCTCGACGCCGCCCGCGCCATCCTCGCCGCCGGTTTCGACCCGCCCGTGCGGGTGCTCATGCTCACGACCTTCGACATCGACGACTACGTGTACGAGGCACTGAGCCTGGGCGCCAGCGGATTCCTGCTCAAGGACGCACCCGCCGAGGAACTGGTGCGCGCGGTGCGGGTGGTCGCCGACGGACAGGCCCTGCTCGCACCGACGATCACCCGCCGCTTGATCGCGGACGTGACCCGGCGGCGCAATACGGTGCGCACCGCGCCCTCACCCGCCCTGTCGACGCTGACGCCGCGCGAACGCGAAGTGCTCGAACTGGTGGCCAAGGGCCTGTCCAACACCGAGATCGCGAGCGAACTGTTCGTGGCCGAGCAGACCGTGAAAACGCATGTGTCCAAAGTCTTTTCCAAGCTCGGCCTGCGCGACCGGGCTCAAGCGGTCGTCCTCGCCTATGAATCCGGTCTGGTCGTTCCCGGCTGAGCGGGCCCGCTCAGCGCGGGCACACTCCACCCCGCAGGTCGGGCAGATGACGGGCCAGCAGCAGCGCCATCCGGTCGAGCAGGGCGGTGGTGTCCTCGAAGGTGCCCGAATCCGCCTGTGCGGCAAGGGCAATTGCCAGCTGGCCGCTGCCGACGGGGATCAGCCCGAACTGGCGGACCGTGTACATGCCGGTGTCGTCGTCGGGGCCCCAGCCGCCCTTGAACTCCGCGTGGTCGAGCAGGCCGAGACCCCAGCCCTGCTCGGGGGTGATCTCACCCATCAACCGCATCACGACCTCGGTGTCGGGCAGGCACGGCAGCTTGGAGGCGAAGCGCACCTGGTTGGCCAGCGACCATTCGGTGACACCGAAGGCCGTGTAGTCGAGTTCGGTGCGCATCCCCGGCTTGTCGGTGTTCACCTCACCGGCCTCGTCGAGCACCTGCTGCACCGCCTCGGCGGCCGCCGTGCCGTCGCCGAGGGACTGCCACAGGCCGTAGGCGGCGTCGTTGTCCGACACCGTGATCGCGGCCTGCACCATCTCGAAGATGGACTGGTCGTGGTCGTGGCGCAGGGCGGCGACGGCGAGCGGGACCTTGATAGTGGACCAGGCGATGCCGGTGGTCCAGTCGCCGTAGATCGTCATCCGTCCGCCGCCGACCGGCATCAACGCCATTCCCACCTGGCCGGGCAGGGTCGCCTGCAGCTGGGTGAATTCGGCGGCGAGCGAGTCGGGCAGGATCACCGACTGGCCGGGACGCCAGGCTTCGCCCTCGTCGCGCTGGACCGTCGGTGCCGTTGCGGCGGTCGGGGTGCCGGGCACCGCGCACGAGGCGGACAGCGCCGCCGACACCAACAGCACACCGGACACGAGACCGCGACAGGCAGCCTTCACAGTAGAGCTAGCCACCTGAAAACCCTCCCCACCACCGGTTGCGCGGGGCGCTGTGCTCCGGCGGTGCAAACTACTCGTCTAGCGCGCCCGGACGATCTCGGGCGTATGCCAGTAAGTTTCGCATATGCCGGAGCGGTCGCGCTGTCCGGCGACGGGCGCTGAAAGGGGGTCGTGGTGCACGAGATCGGTGATGTGTTCGCCGGGTTCACCATCGAACGGATGCTCGGCCAGGGCGGTATGGGGACGGTGTATCTGGCGCGGCACCCGCGCCTGGACCGGTTGACCGCGTTGAAGCTGCTCAACCGGGATCTGTTCGCGGACGCACGGATTCGGGCCAGGTTCGAGCGCGAAGCGGATCTGGCCGCGGCGCTGGATCATCCCGGCATCGTCACCGTGTTCGATCGGGGCGCCGAGGACGAACAGCTGTGGATCAGCATGCAGTACGTCGACGGGATCGACGCGGCCACCGTCGACCCACGCACCCTGCCACCGCAGCGCGCGGTACAGATCATCGAAGGTGTCGCCGACGCGCTGGATTACGCGCACGGACACGGTGTGCTGCACCGGGACGTGAAACCGGCCAACATCCTGCTTGCACGGTCCGGCGGTGGGCAGGGGGAGCGGGTGTTCCTCACCGACTTCGGCATCGCCCGCCTGCGCGCCGACTCCACCCACCTCACCCAGCAGGGCATGTTCACCGCCACCCTGGCCTACGCCTCGCCCGAACAGATGACCGGCGCCGAACTCGACCACCGCTCCGACCAGTACTCCCTGGCATGCACCCTGTACTGGCTGTTCACCGGTTTGGCGCCCTTCGACTCGCCCGACCCCAACGAGATCATCCGGGGCACTCTCTACGCACCCCCACCCCCGCTCGCCCTGCGCCGCACGGGTCTACCGCCCGCCATGGACGCGGTTCTCGCCGCCGCCATGGCCAAACATCCTGCGGCCCGGTACGAGTCGTGTACCGCGTTCGCCAAGGCGGCTCGCCGGGCGCTCACGTCGACCAAGCCACCCGTCCTTCCTGCCTCGTACCCGCCGCAATCCGTCCAGGGGCAGCACACAGCTGTGTCCGCCCCGGGGTTCGCGCCGCCGTTACCCGCTGGGCCCCAACCGAATTGGCACCCGGCATCACCTCCGGTGGCCCCGGCCGGCCCGCCGGCCGGCCAGCCCTATGTCGGCCCGCCGGTTCAGCAGCCGGTGGTTCAACCGCCGGTGCCGCAGGGTCCGGCCCCGCAGCCGCTCCCGCAACAACCTGGGGCTGCTCAACCACCCGCGCAGCCGCTCGCGCCCCAGCCGCCGGCTCAACCGCTCGCGCAGCCTCCGTCGTACCGGCCTGCGGCCCCACCGCCAGCTCCGCGGCCACCGGCTCAGTCAGCCACGCAGCAGCCGCCGGCCGAACAGCTACGAGACCGGTCCGCGCACCAGCAGGCGGCGGCACCGGGTGGTGCGGTGGGCGGAGCAAAAGCCGTTGCGGCGGATGTTTCGTCGTCGGTCGGCAAGACAGTAGTGCCCGCCGGCACCGTCGCGGGGGACGTGTCGAGCACAGCTGCGACCGATGTCCTCGGTATGCCGAACAGTGACCGTTCGGACGTCCAGAATTCCTCGGCACGAACGGAAGTCACCGCTGTGCCTGGCATGGCAGCGCGTAGACAGGACAGCGCACCGGGAGCAGCCGGTGGTGCGCCGCACACGACGACCAGCGGTGCGGAAGCGGACTCGCCGGTCACCGACGCTGACGGAGAAAGTGCCGCCAGTTCGGCTGTGGAAGCTGCCGGGCCGGCGGCCCCGCGCGCAGAGACCGCCTGGGGAGATGGATCGGCGGCGAGCGCGCGGCCGACGTCGACCGGAAGTGGCACCCCAGCGGTCGGCAGCGCGGAAGTCGGGAACGCACGCACGCACGTCGATATGCCTCACGGTTCAGCGGTTTCGGGTGCGGGGGAACACAACGCCGATGCCGAGTCGGACACCGATGGCGGCGCTGAAGAACTGCCCGATCGGGGCGATTCCGTTGCGCCGGATCTGAAAGATGAGTCGGATCATGGTGCTTCCCCTGCCGACGACCCCGTAGCAGGTGCCGCTGCGGTGGACCGGCCGTTTGCCCTTGGCGGCGTGCCGGGGTCGGACGGTGGTGAGAACGTGGCGTCGCCCCTGGCTGCTGGGGAGGCGGCGCAGGGCGCAGAAGGCTCCGACGTCCCGGATTTCGGTGCGCACCGGGATGGTTCGGGTGGCGGTGAGCGCGGGCACGATGTCGGGGCGGTGCCTTCGCAGGCCGCGGCCACACCGGTCGCGTCTGCAGGGACGCCGACGCAACCGCCAGGGGGAGGGCCGGGAATGGGTGGTCCTGGGCGGCCTCCGCAAGGACGGCATCCTTGGCCGGTTCCCTATCGTCGGCAGTCGGCGGTGTCGCGGCCGGTGTCGGGGTTGCAGCGGCTCGGGTGGGTGGTGCTCGCGGCGCTGGTTGTCGTGTTGGTGACGGTGGTTCTGGCGCTGGTCGTGGTGGTTCTGCCGAATGGGGATGAGGACGAGGGGGCCATCGGTGGGGTGGTGACGGGGCCGTCGAGTGCCGTGGCGGAGGCGACCGATTCGTTCCTGGCGAGCAGGCGGGTGTTCCCGACGCTGGTTCCGCAGGGCGCGGGGATCGAGGGGCAGGGGTATCGCGGGGCGATTTGTGTCGGGGTTCGGCAGGTGAGCGAATTGGAGTGGAAAGAGCCTGCGCTGCAGTGGAACCCGATCAGTGCGGGGTGGCAGTGCGAGCGGGTGGACAACGGGCTCGGTGCGGTGAGCTATCTCGTCCTCGAATACGCGAACTCCGCGCAGGCCCGCTCCGCCATGGACGCATTCCCCGCTGCCGTCCGCTTCGGGGCGGAGAAGGACGGTGTGCCGGTGACGGTGCGGCGCTGGGTGGTTCCCGATCCGGCCACCAGCCGCGTCCAGACCGCGCACCAGGTGATCGGCTTCCCCGGCGACCCGGACCGCGACAACTATCTCGTCGTGGTGAGCCGCCGGGGCAGCAGCGGAACCGGCGGCGCACCGCGGCCCTCCGCCCAGGACGAGGTGATCGCCTGGTGGGCGGAGGTGCCGCTGTGACCTCAGTCGACGGCCAGCGCCGCGACGATCGGCATGCGCGACGCGCGCACCGCGGGCGGGATGGAGCCGAGTAGCGCCAACGCCAGCGCGACGATGCCGTAGACGACGAGCAGCGGGCTCGGCGCGTAGGCGATGTCGATGGTCATGGCGTGCCCGATCGCCACGGTGCCCAGGTACTGGACCGCCGCACCGGTGACCATGCCGATCGCCGCACCGACGATCCCGATCCCCGCCGCCTCGGCGAGGACCGAGCGCAGCAGGAACTTGCGATTGGTGCCCATGGCGCGCAGCACACCCAGCTCACGGCGCCGTTCGAGCACCGAAAGCATCAGCGTGTTCAGCAAGGCCACGGTGGCCACCAGCACCACGATCCACAGGATCATGGTGCTCATCGCCGCACCCTGCTCCACGCTCGAGGAGATGGCCGCGACCATCGCGGCACCGGTGTCGACGTGGATCGGCTCGGGCACCACGGCCCGCACCGCCGCCTGCACCGCCGCCGGATCGGCACCCGGTTCGAAGCGCACCGCGAGCACCGTCTCGCCGGGCCGCTGATACCACTCCCGCATCTGGTCCAGGCTCATCATCACCACCCCGGAGATGGCCGTGAAGTACGGAATCACCTGCAGCACAGTGGATGTGCGCTGACCGGACGGAGTGGGCATGGTGATCTGGTCGCCGACCTCGAGGTCGAGCGACCGGGCCACGTCGCGGGTGACGACCACGCCTTCGCCGCGCGCCATCCGGTCGATGACGGCCGGGTCGACGGCGCCGAGCCTGCTGTCCTCGACCCGCGGCGGGTAACCCTGCAGCATCACCCGCCCACTGCCGATGGTCGCGAACGCCATCTGCCCCGGGCTCACGTACTCGACTCCCGGCACGGCCGCGACCTTGTCCGACACGTCGGTGGGGAGCACGGGCCCGGTGGGGAACTGTTCGACCGGACTCGGACTCACGTACAGATCTGCTTCACCGAGACTCTGGAACGAGTCGGTCGCCGAATCGACCATGTTCTGCGACGCGCCACCGAGCGCGACGACCGCCGCCACTCCGATCGTCACCGTCATCGCCGTCGCCCACACGCGGCGCGGCGCACGTTCCAGCGTGGTCGCACCGAGCGCCCCGGGCGCACCGAACCAGCGGGCGATCGACCCGGCCGCCCGCACGATCGGCCCGGTCGCGGCGAAGCACAACACCACCGTCGCGGTGAACGACACGGTGATAGCCGCCAACGAGAGCCGGCCGAGATCGATGTAGGCCAGCGCGACGGCCGCACCGATGAGACCGATACCGCCGACCAGCGCGGCCCACCGCAGCCCGCGCCCCGCGGCGGCGACATCGCCCGCCTCGACAGGAGCGAGCGCCTCGACCGGCGCGACCTGGTACACCTGCCTGGCCGCGATCGCCGCGGCCAGCACGGTCGCGACCACACACGCGGCGATCGCGACGGGCACCGCGTAGTTCGGGACGAGGAACTCGGTGCGCGCCTCCACCGACTGCACCATCGCGGCAGGCAACCGGTCGATGGAGAACCGGCCCATCACGGCACCGATCGCCGAACCGATCGCACCACCGACGAGCCCGAGCACGGCCGCCTCCACGAGCAGATCACGCACCATCGGCCCGCGTTGGCCACCGATCGCACGCAGCAGCGACAGCATCGGCCTGCGTTGTGCCACAGCCATACTCATCGCGTTGTAGATCAGGAACGCCGCGACGATCAGCGCCGCCGCCGAGGACATCAGCGTCGAGTACCGCATGATCTGGATGGCGCCACCCGCCTGCGCCGTCCGCAGACTGGGTTCGGCGACCACGGCCCGCCCGTCGACCGCCGCGGTGAGCGCCGTGCGCAGCTCGGCGATATCGGTGCCGGGCTTCGCCATGATCTGCACGGAATCGAGCCTGCCGACCCGGTCGGTGAGGAACTGGGCCAGCGGCAGCGGCGCGGCGACGACGTGACCACCGTTGAGACGATCGGTGGCCGCCTCGTCGAGCACGGCGGCGACCGTGGCGGTGCCGCCGCCGATCGGGATCGAGTCGCCCTCGCGGTAACCCGTCGCGGCACCGACCAATACGCCGCGCGGCGTGCTGACCAGCTTGGCGGTGTATTGCGACATGGGCCCGGTCAGATCGCTGCCGAGCGCGCTGATGTTCTGGTCGGCACCGATCAGCAGGGCCCGGTCGGGACCCGCGCCGAGCGTGCTGCGCAGCATAGGAGCCGCCGTCGCCACGCCGGGTGTGGCAGAAATAGCAGGCAGCAGGGACTGTTCGAAGCCCGCGTCGGTGATCCCGGTGATCTCGAGGACCGCGTTGCCCGCCAGCCCCTTGGTGAGCCGGTCGACCGACCCGGTCACCGATCCGGAGATGCTCAGCACCGCGACGAGCAGTGCCGCCGACACCGCCATCACCGCGGTCGACATGACGGTGCGCCCAGGGTGCCGGATGAGGTCACCGATATTGAACAGCCGCAACCGATCCAGCGCCGCGATCATGCGCGCACCCGCGCCGGCACCTGGTCGTCGGCGCCGATCTGGCCGTCGCGCAAGGTGATCACGCGATCGCAGTAGGCCACCGCACCCATGTCGTGGGTGACCATCACCACCGAATTGCCCTGCGCGGTGATGTCGCCGAGCAGGCCGAGGATCGACTCACCGGTCTTGGAGTCCAGGTTGCCCGTCGGTTCGTCGGCCAGGATCAGCGGCGGGTCCATGATGAGTGCGCGCGCCACCGCTACCCGCTGCATCTGTCCGCCCGAGAGTTCGGCGGGCCGGTGCTGCGCGCGGTCACCGAGTCCGACGAGGTCGAGCAGTTCCAACGCGCGGGGTTTGGCCTTGCGTAATCCGGTGCCGTCCAGCAGTTTCGGCACGGCCACGTTCTCCCAGGCGGACAGCGTGGGCAGCAGGTTGAAGAACTGGAAGACGAAGCCGACCTGCTCGAGCCGGAAGGCGGCCTGCCGGTCTTCGTCGAGATCGCCGATCTCGGTGCCGCGGAAGCGAATCGAACCCTCGTCGGGCCGGTCGAGTGCGCCGAGCAGATGCAGGAGGGTGGACTTGCCCGAACCGGACGGACCGATGATCGAGGTGAACTGTCCGGTCTCGATGCGCAAGCTCACGTCGTCGAGCGCGCGGACCTGCTGGTCACCTACGCGATACCGCTTGACGACGCCGGTCAATTCCAGCATCGGAGGTTGCGGTGTGCCGTTATCGGTCATGTGTTGTCCCCCAAGGGTATTCGGGTGGCGGTCTCAGCGCGCCAGGGCGCGGTCGCGGGTAGTCTGCCCGATCGCGGTGTGCGCGTCGAGAAGAGCACGCAGCGCCGGCTGTTCGGCCGCGAGCTCGAGATAGGCCTCGACCAGGGTTTTGCCGTCGAACTCGGCCTGCTCGACTTTGACGCGCAGGTGGTTGTCCCAGCGGTTCGCCAGCGCCCGGAGCAGGCCGTCGACGCCGCCGAAGAGGTGGTCCAGGTCCGGCAGACCGGCGAACAGGTGTGGATCGTTCGGGTCGGTCTGCGCCCTGGCGAGGACGGTGTGCACGATGTCGGTGCGTTGATGCAGCTCGGTCCAGGTCATGAACTTCACCTTCCGTGAGCGGGTGCGGCCAACGCTACGGAGCGCGACGCGGCGATTCGTCGTGCCGGAGACGCGACTTCTTCTCCTACCCAGGTAGGAGACGCGGACCGTTCCCGGGACGATGTCGCGGCCTGCCCAGGCGGCTAGCCTGACAGGATGGAGGTGATCGACACCGTCGCGGCACGGCGGCCGAGGCCGACGGCCCGGCTGCGCGCGGTGGCGCACCGGTTCACCGAGTCCGTGCGGACGCGGCTCGCCTCGCTGCCCTACGACTATCCGCCCGCCCTGATCGTGTCGGCCGACGTGGCATTGCTCGCGGTCACCGGCGCCGCGATCATCCAGCGCCACGAGTACTTCCCGACCGTGCTGCCGCTGCTCGCCATGTTCGCGGCATTCCTGCCGGTGCCGCTGTACGCACTGTTCGATATCAAGCCCTATCCGGTCCTGCTCAAGTCCAGTGGACTGCTGGCCTGTGCGCTGTTCCTGCTGCAACCCGTCCCCGCCGATTTCGCCCCCTTCGTCCTCGTCGTCGTCGCGGGCGAGGTGGCCGCGGTGACGACCCGGGGTATGACGCTCGGTTTCACCCTGCTCGCGATCGCCGAACTGATCGCCTTCGACCTGGCCGGACACCTGGAGTGGGGTGGCGAACGGCTGGAAGGCCTGCCGATGTACGTGCTCGGTATCGTGCTCGGCACCTTCGTCGGGATGATGCTGCAGTACCAGCGCCGGTTCCTGTACCAGGAACGCGAGAACCAGGCCATCCGCGCCGGTCAGGCCGCCGACGAGGAACGACGCAGAATCGCGCGCGAAGTCCACGATGTGATCGCGCATTCGCTCTCGATCACCCTGCTGCATCTCACCGCCGCCCGCCGCGCACTGCAAACCGACGAGGACGTCACCGAGGCGGTGGAGGCGCTCGTCGACGCGGAACGTCTCGGCCGCCAGGCCATGGCCGATATCCGTCGCACCGTCGGCATGCTCGACACCAGCCCCGCCCAGCCGAAGCCGGAACCCGGCGCCGCCGATATCGACGAACTGGTCGGCGACTTCCGGCGCGCGGGCCTCACCGTCGACTACCAGCGCACGGGCGACCTGGCGGTGGTCACCGGCGCGGTCGGCCACGCGCTGTACCGCATCGGCCAGGAATCGCTGGCCAATGTCGCCAAACACGCACCGGGTGCCGCGGCGACGGTGCGGCTCGACGTGACACCGGAACTCGCCGCCCTCGAGGTGCGCAACGCCCTGCCTCTCGGCCCGCCACCACGTCTCGGCACAGGAATGGGCGTGCGCGGCATGCGCAAACGCACCGAACTGCTCGGCGGCACCATCAGGGCCGGAATCGACGACGACGGCTGGACCGTGCACGCTCAGTTCCCGCTGAAATCGGGCTCCTGCGGAGCCCTCTCCACCATGCTGCCCGGTTTGCTCCGGCCGAAAACCCAGGAGGACCAGTGACGGCCGCCGCGCCGATCGACAACCCCGTCTCCGTGCTCGTCGTCGACGACCAGGAACTGGTGCGCGGCGGACTGCGCCGCATCCTGCGCCGTCGCGACGGGTTCGTGGTCAGCGAATGCGCCGACGGTGACGAGGTGGCGGCCGCCGTCGCCGCCGGACGTCCCGACGTGGTGCTGATGGACCTGCGCATGAAACGGGTCGGCGGCATCGATGCGACCCGTTTGCTGCGCGCGCGATCCGACGCGCCACCGGTCCTCGTCCTCACCACCTTCGACGACGACCAACTGCTCTCGGGCGCCCTGCGCGCGGGCGCGGCGGGATTCCTGCTCAAGGACTCACCCGCCGAAGACCTCATCCGCGCCGTCCGTACCGTCGCGGCGGGCGGCGCCTGGCTCGACCCGTCGGTAACCGGTCGGGTGCTCACCGCCTACCGAACCGTGAAACACACCGGTACCCGCACCGACCGCCGCCTCGGCGACCTCACCGCCCGCGAGTACGAGGTGCTCGAACTGATCGGACGCGGCCGGGTCAACGGCGAGATCGCCACCGAACTCGGCATCTCGGAAGTAACTGTGAAAAGCCATGTCGGACACATATTCGGCAAGCTCGACCTGCGCGATCGCGCCGCCGCCATCGTGTTCGCGTTTGACCACGGCATAGTGACACCGGGAGAATCGTCGTTCTGAGACGCGGGTCCCACGGCCCGCAAGACGTGGGAGGCGGACGCCGGTGCAGGCACCTGGGTCACGAACGGGGAGCAGATTCGGCCCGTACGAGTTGCGGTCGATGCTGGGCAAAGGCGGCATGGGGGAGGTCTACGAGGCCTACGACACCGGCAAGGACCGAGTAGTCGCCCTGAAGTTGCTGGCCGCCGAACTCGCCCAGGACCCCGCCTACCAGGTCCGGTTCCGGCGCGAATCCCAGGCCGCGGCGAAACTGGCCGAACCGCACGTCATCCCGATCCACGACTGGGGCGTCATCGACGGGGTGCTGTTCATCGACATGCGGCTGGTGCCCGGCACCGACCTGCGGAGCGTGCTGCGCGCCGGGGGGCCGCTGCACCCGGAACGCGCGGTCGCCGTCGTCGAGCAGATCGCCGCCGCCCTCGACGCCGCGCACGCGGGCGGGCTCGTGCACCGCGACGTGAAACCGGCCAACATCCTCGTCACCCCCGCCGACTTCGCCTACCTCGCCGACTTCGGCATCGCCCACACCGAGGGCGACAGCGCGCTCACCCAGGCCGGGATGGCCATGGGCTCCTACATCTACATGGCGCCCGAGCGGTTCGACGCCGCCCCCATCTCGCACCGCGCCGACATCTACTCGCTGGCCTGCGTGCTGCACGAATGCCTCACCGGCGCATCCCCTTTCCCGAGCGCGAGCATGAGCGTGCTCATCCGCTCCCACCTGACCGAGGAACCGCCGCGGCCGAGCACCGTGATCGCCGGATTGCCTGTGGCATTCGACGACGTCATCGCCGTCGGCATGGCGAAGGATCCCGCCGAGCGGTACCCGAGCGCCGGTGCGCTGGCACTGGCCGCCAGGCAGGCCTTGGCCAGCGCACCCGGATCAGCGCCGATCGTCGGCCGTGGGCCGGTCAATGCGCCCGGTCACGGCGTGCCCGCGGCGGCCGGATTCGGTAATGCCGCAGGCGGAATCATCGGTGGCGCCGCTGCGGCCGGGCACGGTGCCGGGTCGCGGGGCACCGATGCCGCCGCACGATCAGGCGCGGGCCGTGGCTCGAATGCGCCGCGCGAGCGGGACGACGAGGCGCAGGAGCAGCCCAAGCCGACGCCGACGGGGGAGTTCCGGGTGGTCGGCGCGGTGACCGCGACCGGCGGCATCGAGACCTCCCGCAGCCAGACCTCCGCGACCGGGGCCCAGCCGACGCTCATCATCCGCCCGCCCGAGGCACGCGCCGAAACCGCGGGCTTCCACCGGGTGCCCGTCGAAGGCAGCGGCGAGGTGTCCATTCCCGCCGTCATCCAGCCCACCGGCCCCACCGAAATCCATCCCGCCGACACCTATTTCGCGCCGCTCCCGGCCGACGACGCCACCCCCGAACCCGTCGTCCCCACAC